>JBASJP010000352.1:0-22263 GCA_049655345.1 Moraxellaceae bacterium | reverse complement strand
AGAAGGCGCGCGATCGCCAGTGGATCAGCCCGAAGCTGCGAGGTTTTGATGTTGTCGTTCATGACGAAGCCTGTATGGTCACCGGTCAATGTTGTCGGACAAATGATGTGCGACTTTGTTGGCCTTTAGTTAGAGTCCTTTTATACTACGCGCCGCTCGAAAATCGAGTCTGTACGCGCATTTAGCTTTGGATAATGCCCGGGCAGACCCTGTCCAGCCCTGTCGTGAGGAGGCTATCGTGGAAAGAGAAGCAATGGAGTTTGACGTCGTTATCGTGGGTGGTGGCCCGGCCGGTCTGTCTGCCGCCATCCGTCTGCGTCAACTGAGTATTGAATCGGGCCACGAAATCTCCGTGTGCGTCGTGGAAAAAGGCTCCGAATTCGGTGCCCACATCCTGTCCGGTGCGTGCTTCGAGCCGCGCGCCCTGACCGAACTCTTCCCGGACTGGAAGGAACAGGGCGCTCCGCTCAATACCCCGGTCATCCGTGATGAAGTGTACTTCCTGCTGAGCGAAACGCGCAGCGTGCTGACACCGGGCTGGGTCGTCCCCAAGCCCATGCACAATGAAGGCAACTACGTCATCAGCCTCGGCAACCTGGTGCGCTGGCTGGCCACCAAGGCCGAAGAGCTGGAAGTAAACCTGTTCCCGGGCTTTGCCGCCTCCGAAGTACTGTATGCCGAAGACGGTTCCGTGAAAGGAATTGCCACCGGCGACATGGGTGTTGCCCGTGACGGCTCCCACAAGCATAGCTATACCCCGGGCTACGAGCTGCACGCCAAGTACACGCTGTTTGCCGAAGGTTGCCGCGGCAGTCTTGGCAAGGAGCTTATCCGCAAGTTCGACCTGGACAAGGATGCCGATCCGCAGCACTACGGTCTGGGCATCAAGGAACTGTGGGACATCGATCCGGCCAAGCACCAGGCAGGCCTGGTCATGCACGGTGCCGGCTGGCCTCTGGCCGAAAACGGCGAGTCCGGCGGCTGGTGGATGTACCACCACGAAAACAATCAGGTGTCCGTCGGCCTCATCACCGACCTCTCCTACCACAACCCCTACCTGTCACCGTTTGACGAGATGCAGCGCTTCAAGCATCACCCGGTGATCAAGCAGTATCTGGAAGGCGGCAAGCGTGTTTCCTATGGTGCCCGCGCCATCATCAAGGGCGGTCTCAACTCCCTGCCCAAGCTGACCTTCCCCGGTGGCGCGCTGGTGGGTGACGATGCCGGCTTCCTGAACTTCTCCAAGATCAAGGGCAGCCACACTGCCATGAAGTCCGGCATGATCGCTGCCGAAGCGCTGGCTGAGCTGCTCAAGGCTGGCAAGGCCAATGACGAGCCGGTCAACTTCACCGAGAAGTTCAAGGCCTCCTGGCTGTTCGAGGAACTCTACAAGTCGCGCAACTTCGGCCCGGCCATGCATCGCATGGGCACATTGATGGGTGGTGCGTTCAACTTCATCGACCAGAACATTTTCGATGGCAAGATCCCCTACACCATCCATGACACCACGCCGGATTACGCCACACTGGATCTGGCTGCCCAGTCCAAGAAAATCGAATACCCGAAGCCCGATGGCAAGATCAGCTTCGACAAGCTCTCCTCGGTATTCATGTCCAGCACGAACCATGAGGAAGATCAGCCCATCCACCTGCAGCTGAAAAATGCGGATGTGCCGATCAAGAAAAACCTGCCGCTGTATGCCGAGCCGGCACAGCGTTACTGCCCGGCGGGTGTGTATGAAGTGGTCGAGAATGCGGACGGCAGCAACCGCTTCCAGATCAATGCGCAGAACTGTGTGCACTGCAAGACCTGCGACATCAAGGACCCGTCCCAGAACATCAACTGGGTGGTGCCGGAAGGCACCGGAGGCCCGAATTACCCCAACATGTAATTCGTCGCAGCAATAAAAAAACCGGCAATTTGCCGGTTTTTTTATTGGCAATGCCTGCCCGTTACGTTGCCGCATTCCCGTATGGATCAGAGCGAAACCGACCAGGCAGGTTGACGTTTTTTGTGCATGATGCGACCCTGAACTCGCGCGACCTCGCAGTCACAATAATGACTGGAAGTCACTTTTCATCCTCGGAAAACCGTCACTGTTTACACAACAGGCAGTCACAATCATAGGCAGCCGGAGCAATCATGACCAAACATATCCTGATCACTGGTGCTGCGGGTGCAATTGGTTCGGCCCTGTGTGAAAAGTTTTCTACGCTCTACCCTCATGCACATCTCACCCTCGTTGATATCAACGAAACAGCCCTCCAGAAAAAAACCTCCGCGCTTTCCGAAAAAGCCGGTTACGCCGTATGGGACCTGTTCAAACCCGAATCACTGGCCACACAATGGCAGAGCGTCACTGACGCGCATGGCCCCGTCGACATACTGGTCAACTGTGCCGGCATCATGGATATCATTTCGTTTCGCGGCACGGGCTGGGATCAGGGCTGGAAGCTGCTGACCGTCAACATGATCAGCCCGCTGCGCCTGATGGATCTGGCCGTCCAGGACATGCCGCAAGGTGGCACCATCATCAATATTTCCAGCATGGCTGGCCGTGTACCGATTGCCGGCTGCGCCTATTACAGCGGCGCAAAGGCCGGTCTCGCCATGGCATCGGAAATTGCACGCAATGAACTCGCCAAACGGAATATAAACGTCGTCACGGTCTATCCAGGCCCCATTCACTCCGGCCTGGAAACACATGCACGCAGTCAGGTAAAACAGGGACTGGTTTCAAGGTTCATTCCGACAGGCACGCCAGACGCAATTGCCGAAAAAATAATTGATGCATGTTTGCACCGACAGGCAAGAGTCATTCATCCCGCCTCATTTTCGGTTGCGCATTACTTCAACGGCATATCGCAGTGGGCCGTCTCACGACTCAGTCCGGAGCCACTCAAATAATGTATACCCAGAACACCCTTTATTCAGACAAGCATTTAAACGCGGAAGCATAAACATGACACGTCGAGCACTTGTAATTGGTTGTGGCGGAGTTGCCGGTGGTGCATGGACAATCGCCATGCTTGACAGTCTTGCCAACGCCACCGGCTGGGACCCGCGTCAGGCAGACATCCTCATGGGAACATCCTCCGGCTCTGTCATCGTGTCGTTGCTTGGGGGCGGCATCAGCATCGAGCGCATGATGAACAACCAGCACAGCGGCCACTCGCAAACCACCCGCTGGAATCATGATGTATCAAGCGGAGGCGCCCTGCCCCCGTTACCCGCCAGCCTGCTGCCCGGAGCACCACAACTTGTCTGGCAAGGCCTGCGGGGACGTGTTCCGGCAATGACGGCCCTTTCAGGACTGCTGCCGCAAGGCCGGCTGGATATTGCACCGCTGACACAACTGATTGACGGCCTGGCCACCGAAAATTCATGGGTGCCGCATCCGGCGACATGGGTCGTCGCGGTTGATGACAAGACTGGCGAACGTGTAGCGTTTGGCTCACCGGATGCACCACGTGTTGCCATGCGTGATGCCGTTTGTGCATCGTGCGCGATTCCGGGCTGGGCGCCACCCATTGAAATGGCTGGCCGGCGCTATCTTGATGGCGGCATTGCATCCCCTACGTCAGCCGACTTGTTGACGGCAGAAGACGTCGACGAAGTGGTCATCATCTCCCCCATGGCATCCCGCCAGACTGACCGGCCCCGCTCGCTGCCCCTGCGCATGGAACGCCTGATGCGAAAGGTGATGACCGAGCGGGTGACCAATGAAATCCGTCATCTGCAGGAACGTGGCATACGCGTGCTATGGCTTGAACCGGTACCCGAGGATCTGGCAGCCTTTGGCTATAACATGATGGACCCGAAGCGTCGCAAGAACGTGTTTGAGACAGCCCTTCAAACCACGCCACGAACAGTTGATATTGCCCTGCGCTCATCCCCGGTTAATTTCACATGAGTTGCCGCTTCATGGCAGTATCCAGTTTTGGCAGTTCATCCGGAGAGTAGCCGCAATGTCCCTTTATTCACGCCATGTTTTCCCCCACCTGCTCGACTGGATCATGTCGCAGCCTGCCTTCATGGCTGCCCGGGAAGAACTGCTGGCAGAGGTTCAGGGAGAGGTTCTGGAGATCGGGTTCGGCACAGGACTCAATCTGGACTACTACCCCGAAGCAGTCAGCTCACTCACCACCGTGGATGTGAATCCTGGCGTGCACCGGCTTGCGGAAAAGCGGCTTTCAAACAGCCGACTGCCCGTCAGGTTTGAACTGGTCAGTGGCGAGCGCCTGCCCATGCCTGACAACAGCTATGATGCCGTCGTCTCCACGTGGACACTGTGCAGCATCCCGGATGTCATGAGTGCACTGAAGGAAATCCGTCGTGTGCTGAAGCCGGAGGGGCGCTTTTATTTCGTGGAGCACGGGCTCAGTCCGGACGCCAACATTGCAAAGTGGCAACACCGGCTAACACCCATCCAGAAAGTGATTGCGGATGGCTGTCACCTGAACCGGGATACACTCAAGCTTGTTGAGCAGGCCGGCATGAAAACACTGAGCTACCGTCAGTTTGAGGCAGAGGGCTTGCCGGCTGTCGGCGCCTTCATGACACTGGGTGTTGCAGGAAAGTAAATGCCGAAACGCTCAGCCTAACGGCTGAGCGTGAAACGTCCGGAAACCCCGCCGGTTTCCTGTTTTTCAATCTGGGCCTCGCCAATGCTGACACCCTGGCTCTTCAGCTGGCTCAGCCATGCTGCAACCTTGTTGAAGTCGGCCTGCTCAATCCATACACGCACGGTCGCATCACCCTCAGGCTCGACACGACTTAATACAAGACCATTGCTGCCCGCCGAACTGTTTACATCACCCAGCACGGAGCCACCTGATCCCGCAGACGAAGAGCGTACCTGATCCGCATTCGCCTGAATCCACAACAATGTCTGTCTGTTGCTCTCGTACTCTGCCCGGGCTTTTTCTGCACCTTTGTGAGAGGGCATCCACACGGCGAACACCAGAAAAACAACGGCCAGCATGATCGCCAGTGCCAGCACGACCATCTGCTCACGCGCATCAAGCTGCAACCAGCGCTTGCGCAAAGGTGCAATGGACTCCTGCCATTGACTGCTTGCCTGAACCAGAAATGCCTTCATGCGCCAGTCTCCACACGCAAGCGCCCACGGATTGCACCGTTCTGGGCATTTGCAGACACAATTTCTGCCTGTAAGCCCACATCCTGCAACTTCTGCTTGAGGGCATCAATTTCAGTCAGGCCGCGGGCCTCGATATCCAGGGTCAGCACGCCGCTGGCAAAGTCCACACGCTGAGCAACCAGGCCGCTCCCCTGCACCGCCTCAGCAATTTTGGTCAGCACGGGCAGGCCCCCATCGCCACCGGAGCCTTCATTGAGATGGGCTTCCATCTGCTTGCGAACGCTGACAATGCGACGCTCATTGGGAAACAGCTTCTTGTACAGCGTGATGGCGGCCGCCTGTGATTTTTCTGCCTGATTGCTGTAATAGGCATATCGCGCCCATTCACTTACCAGCTGAACCGAAAAGGCAACCAGCAGGAAAATGGCTGCAATCCGCAGCGCCGGAGGGACAAGAACCTGCTGGCGACTGGCAAAGCGCCCCTGCAAAAGATTGGCCGGATGACGGGCCCAATCCATGACCGACAACAGCAGCTCCGACTCGTCATGAGTGCCGGAAAACTCGACCGGAAGACCCTGCGCATCCGCCCAGGCCTGTACCGCAACCTGATCAGCCTCGGCCATGCCAGACACGCGCAATGACACCGGACGGCCTGAGTCCGGGGTCTCGCTCATGGCAGCGTCCAGCATCAGGACAGCCGGCACCGAATCCAGTACCGCACCCGCCATCATTCCCGTACGCAAGGCAACAGTGCCGTCAGACCAGCGTGTCATGCTCCATGCACCCTCGGCATGGGGCAACAGCATTACATCAGGTAGCAGCGCATGCAGGGCCCAACCAGCCTCCCGGCATGTAGTACGCCAGTATTCAACAAGCTCCAGAGACATCGCCAGCAAAGGCGTATCGCCATCCGCCTGCTCCGGGCCGGCAATGACATGGAGGTTCTCGGCATCCTCGCCCACCTGCTCTTCGATCAGCCAGCCAAGCGCATCAATGGCCTGCCTGCGCTGACGCGCAGACACGGTGACTTTGGTCAGCAGACACTGGGAGGATGGGGCAAAAATGACCACGCGCGCACCGGCATAACGGTCGGCAAGGTCGGCAAATGAGTGGTTACCCAGCACCTGGATGGCACCAGCCTCACGTCCCCAGGCAGTAACCTGTCCCTGGCTATCGGGATGGAGAAAAAGGGTATCCATAGCGTCAACGAGTTTCCGTTTTTGTCATGTCCGTCAGCGATGCTGCAGAAGTTGTTATCGAGGAAAACTGGCGCCCGTAATCCCTGGTGACCACACGCAGTGTACCGGAATCGCCGCGGGCAAGCACCGCATGCAGAACACTGTGGCGCCCGCCAATGACGGCATCCACAGACAGCTCGAAATGGCCGGTCCGCACGGCAAGAAAGGACTTTATCCCTTCACGTGCAGATGCCTCAAGACCGTTGAACGCAGGCTCATCCAGATAGGCATCAACTGATTGATAACCGTCAGCCGGCCGATTCTGGGCCAGCTCCTCGGCACCAACAAGTGTCATGCTGTCCGTCAACGCCCTGACAACCTGGGGCGGGGCGGTATTCACATTAAGCAATGCGTTCGATGGCAGCACGCAGACATACGGGCGAAGGCGCTCCAGAATGGCTGGCGTGAACCCCTTGATCAGCAACAGCTCCGAGACATCCGCGAGTGACTGGTTGGCCGTCCGATAAGGGACAGGCAAGCGGCTGTAATAATCGTCCTCGGCCCCATCAGCGCCGGTTGGTTCATTATCAGCATCCATCCAGTCAATCAGTGCCGAATCCAGATTATCTGGCACATCCAGGTTTTTCATGAGCTGTTTCAGATAGGTCTGGGCCGACGCATTGACGGCATTCTCATGCCATAACAGGTTCAGGTTAAAACGCCCCTGCATGTCTGAAAGGCGGGCGTTTACCATCCCCCCCTCTACAGGAAATGGCGGAAATGGCCGTGCCCACGACTCACCCGGGTGATCGACTTTCTTGTTTTCGCGCTTGTCATTATCAAAGTCTCGAATCAGCAGATCCTGGACAAAGGCCTCTGATCCCTGCGTGTAAAGCACGGCCTGATCCTGACTGAACAGGCCGTCGGCATACCGCAGGGACAAGTGCTGGCTACGCATCATGCTGACCGCCAGCATGGTCGCCAATGCAATCACCAGCATGACGGTGATGAGGGCAACGCCCTGCTCGCGCCGGCCCGGACGCGGTTCAATCCTGTTGCGGAGCTTCATTAGCCTCTCCATGTGGCAACAGAATGATGCGCTGGATCAGTCCCCATGCCGGCAGACGAAAACCAAGCTCTACGGCCTGCGGAAAAGGCGGCACACGCTGCTCGCCACCAGTCGACTGGGTCTGTGGCGGCCAGCTGTCGGTGCGACTGCCTTTGACAATCACCTGCACAGTGAAGTCACTGACGTCTTCCAGCAGGACTATTTTTTGGGGCTCGGTCTGCCGTGCGCGATCAAGCACGTCCCAACGCTCTCTCAGCAGCTGATTATTCTCGACACGGTAGCGGATTCGCACCAGGTTGCTGCGGGATTGTTGCAAGGGGTTCCGCCAGCCCCCACGCGTAAACTCGAGCTCGTTCTGCTTGGGCAGATAAAAAGCGGGTTGTACATCACCAAACTCGTCGCGGACCGCTCTGGCAGTTGCCTGCTGCAAGTCACGCTGAATCAGGGTCATGGCTTTCTGGAGATCCCGCAACTGCTGCTGCTGAATCTGGCCATGCTCTCGCACCCGTACCGTGTCGGAGAGCAGCTTGTAAGCCCCCACAGCAATCAATGACAGAATGGCAACCGCAACCAGAAGCTCAAGCAGGGTAAAGCCGTCTGCGTAGCCCTTATGCCTTTTCATTACTGGCCGTCACACGGGATCGTGGAATGAAAGCTGTCAACGTGGTCACCCTGGATGGCTCACCACCAAAATCCTCACTCTTGAGGGCAACAGAAAAAATGACGCGACGTACATCCGGGCTAGGTGTTCCCTCAATCTTGGTCGTAACAACCCAGTCGCGATCGCCCATGCGGGCTGGACTATCACCTTGCCCAATATCCGGGAAAGTCCCTTGCAGCTGCAGCTCAGCCAGACGATTCAATGCCACCCAGTGCGCCAGGGTTTTATCGGCGAGTTTGCTGTCGGTGCGAATTTGCGCTTCCTGGGCGGACAACAATGACACTGATGCAACAGCAAAAATCGCCAGCGCCACCATGACCTCAAGCAAGGTAAATCCACGCGCGCTATTCGGCATTATCATCATCCATTTCAGCCTGCTCGCCCCACTTGACCCTGCCGATATCATCAACAATAACCGTCATGCGTAACGACGGTTCTTCGATCACGCGAATCTCAAGTTCGACAGGGCTCGCCTCACCACTCGACAACAAGATGACATCGGGGGTCAGTCTGGCAGCGTCCGCCTTCTCCGTGTCCTCTTTCAGCGTGTCCGGTTCCTCGGCCTCGCCCTGGAGCAAACTCATGCGGCTACCAGTCAGAGCCCTGACCTCAAGCCCTTCGGGCAGAACATGATGCTTGAGCATGCTGTCGCCAACGCACTCACGCCACTTCTGACTTTTGTCATCCAGGCACAGAAACCCGTAACCGCCCTGCTCCAGGCGCACACCGTACTCCCGGTTCTGCATGACCGCTTCATTGCTTGCCAGTGAGATCAGGGAGGCCAAACGTTCAGTCTCGTCACCCAGCTTGCGCTCGGGACCACCAGGATTGAGACTGATCAGGACAACGGCGCTGAGAATCCCCACCACCAGCACAACCATGAGCACCTCCAGCAGCGTAAAGCCACTGGAACGGGCACCCCGGATGGTGACAACCATTTCTGACTGCTTATTCGTGGTAGATGTCAGCGTCAGTACCTTCGCCGCCCTCTACGCTGTCTCCGCCAAGTGAGTACACTTCATAGGGCCTGCCATTATCGCCAGGCGCGACATAACGGAAGGGATTACCCCAGGAGTCTTCCGGCAGCTTTTTAAGATAGCCGCCATCCGCAAAATTCTTGGCCGATGCCGGCTTGTTGACCAGCGCCTCCAGCCCCTCATCAGTGGTCGGGTACTTGTGATTATCAAGCTTGTACATTTCAAGCGCATTGGCGATCGAGGCCAGACTGGCCCTGGTCGTTGTGACTCGCGCCTGATCATCCTTGCCTACCACGTTCGTCATTACGATCGCGGCCAGAATGCCAAGAATCGCCACCACAACCATGACTTCAATCAGGGTAAAACCGCTCTGCTTTTTCATTACACTCACTTTTGCATCATCCCACAAGATTATTCATAGAAAGAATCGGAAGCATGATGGCCAGTACGATCAGCAAGACCACACCGGCCATCAACAACAACATGAATGGCTCGAACAAACCAACCAGCGTCGTGATCAGGTTGCCCAGCTCTTTTTCCTGCATGGTCGCAGCGCGCGAAAGCATTTCATCTAGCTCTCCGCTCTGCTCGCCACTGGCAATCATCTGCATCATCATCGGAGGAAAATAACCGCTCTCTTCCAGCGCACGATTAAGGCTTCCTCCCTCGGTTACCTTGACCGCCGCAAGCCTGATCGAGTCCCTGATCAGCAGATTGGAGCTGACCTCTGCCGCAATGCGAAGGGCCTCCACGAGAGGAACCCCGCTTCGCGTAAGAATGCTGAGTGTGCTGGCAAAGCGGGAGGCATTGGCGCCACGTACCAGCCGCTTGATCAGCGGGATACGTAACTGCAGGGCATGCACACGATAGCGATTATGCTCCTTGCGAAGCCACGGCCTGGCCATGAAGCTGATGACAATCAGTAACACCAGTGCATACGGTCCGACCGATTTCAGAAAATCGCTGGCGCCAATAAGACCACGCGTCAGCAACGGCAGCTGCTGCCGGGTATTATCAAAAACCTTGACGATATCCGGCACCACATAGGTCAGCAGCCCCACCACAATCAGCGTCGCCAACACCGTCAGCACGATCGGATAGATCATGGCACCCTGGATTTTTTTCTGGGTGTCATAACGGGATTCGGTGTAGTCAGCCAACTGGTTGAGTACCAGATCAAGATGCCCGGACTTTTCTCCGGCAGACACTGTGGCCCGGTACAAGTCCGGAAATGCCTTGGGAAACTCGCTCATGGCCTGAGCCAGGGTATAGCCCTCGATCACACGTGCCCGAACGGCCAGCATCAGACTCTGCAATGCGGGTCGCTCCGTCTGGCGAGATACCGCACGCAGGGTTTCCTCTACCGGAATGCCCGCCTGGATCAATGTCGCCAACTGGCGGGTGATAAGCGCCAGTTCATACGCACTCATGCCACTGCGCTGGAATGACAGGCCTGACTTTTCCTGCTTGTGCTCGCGGGCGGCCGGTTCTACCGAAACAGGCAACCAGCCCTTGTCGCGCAATTGCTGACGCACCTGCCGGGCACTGTCTGCCTCCAGTACGCCTTTCTGCTTGCGGCCATCTGCATCAACAGAGACATATTCAAATGCTGGCACAGACCTTACCCCTCACGCGTCACACGCAAGACTTCTTCAAGCGTGGTCACACCTGACAGAACATTGCGCGCACCATCCTGACGGATACTCGGACCATGCTTGCGGGCATAGGCCTCCAGGTCATGCTCACCAGCATTATTGTGGACAAGGCGACGCAACTCCTCGTCGATCATGATCAACTCATAAATACCGGTACGACCGCGATAGCCCAGATGGTTGCAGCTGGCACATCCCTTTGGCTTGTAAATCACTGTATGGCTGGCTGCATCGACACCCAGCAATGCGCATGTCGCTGCGTCCGCCTCGTACGGCTCACGGCATTCCTGACACAGCACGCGAACCAGACGCTGGGCCAGCACCCCAAGCAACGACGATGAAAGCAGGAACGGCTCGATGCCCATGTCGTTCAGTCGCGTTACCGCACCAACCGCAGAGTTGGTGTGCAGCGTTGACAGCACCAAATGACCCGTGAGCGATGCCTGCACGGCAATTTCTGCCGTCTCCAGATCACGGATTTCGCCCACCATCACCACATCAGGATCCTGACGAAGGATGGCACGCAAACCACGTGCAAACGTCATGTCGACCTTGGTATTGACCTGTGTCTGCCCCACACCTTCCAGCTGATACTCAATGGGGTCTTCCACCGTCAGGATATTGCGTGACTTGTCGTTCAGCTCCGTAAGCGCCGCGTACAACGTGGTCGTCTTGCCCGAGCCCGTCGGACCGGTGACCAGGATGATGCCATGTGGCTTGTGAATGAGCTCGCGCAGCAACTCATGATCCCGGGCCGCCATGCCAAGGTGCGACACGTTCAGGCGCCCGGCCTGCTTGTCGAGCAGGCGCAATACAACGCGCTCACCATTGCTTGAGGGCATGGTGGATACACGCACATCCACTTCACGGCCTGCCAGGCGCAGGGAAATGCGGCCATCCTGCGGAATCCGCTTTTCGGCAATATCAAGCTTGGCCATCACCTTGATACGCGAGACCAGCAAGGGCGCCAGTTCGCGCTTGGGCTGCACGATTTCACGCAATACGCCATCTACACGCAAGCGTACCGACAGGCGTTTTTCATAGGTCTCGATATGGATATCCGAGGCATTCTCGCGAATCGCCTCTGACAGCAATGCGTTGATCAGCCGGATGATGGGAGCATCTTCCTCCTGCTCCATCAGGTCCTCGGTCTCGGGCACCATCTCGGCAAGACTGGCCAGATCCATGGTGTCGCCCAGTCCCTCGACCATCAGCATGGATTCGCTGGAGCCGGTTTGGTAGGCACGGGCCAGCGCGTGGTTAAAGGCCTCCTCCTCTACCTCCAGACAAACCAGCGGCACACCCAGCAAGCGACGGGCTTCCGCCAACGCGGTCAGGCGCAAACCTGGCCGATGCAGCAGGCGTGCATGACCATCGCCCGTGGGCTGATCGAAGATCACCCCATGGCGCTTGGCAAAGGCATAATTGAATCGGCGAAGCGGCTGCGCCTCGATAATGGCGTCTTGTTCTTCTGGCATGGCAACACGTCCTGTAAACCCCCGCCAGTCTACTGCATGGACGGGATGGGTCAACGGCATCTCTGTACAGGATTGATGCACAAAAATGATGGCGTTAAAGGCATAATCCCCCGCCTACGACTCTGGAGTGCTGCGGCATGAGTGAAATGGACTATCGGCAGCCCGTCTGGTGGGGAGCACAGTCCTTTGGCACAGGGCAGGGACGGCACTGGCACCTGGCAGGGATGAACCTGAGCATCATTCGCCATGCCCGGGAGTGGCAGTTCCAGATTGAGCGCACACCAGACCAAAGTGAAGACAACTACGACTGGCGCCGTGATGATCACCTCCCCGAAAGCCCGCTTGGAGAGCTGAGACGCTATGTATTTCGCCAGACCACAGAGATCCTGGAATTGCTCCCAAGGATGGCAGATCGCTCCGTCGTGATCCGCCCGGTCATGCCACTGTTTGTGCCACCAGGTCAGGACATCACCTTCTATGTCAGTACCCCGGTATGGGTATCCTGTCATGCAAAGGACCTGGACTCCCCGCTACTTGATATTCCGGTGGTTCGTCCTGCAGACACCTGGTTTGGACCAAACATGGTCAAAGGCGAAATTTGCTACACCACCAAGGTCAACGGGCATCTTGAACTTGACCAGCTCACACCCCGACCGTTCCGGGCCGTCACGCCGGTTCAGATCCGGAATCTCGGCAATGACATCATGCCCGTTGAACGGATCAATCTGCCCGTGCCCTTTCTGCCAATATATGCCGCAGAATCAGGACGACTCTGGACGCCGACCCTGCATGTGACGATGGAGCAGCATCAACGGATTCCCCGGATCCGGATTGATACCAGCATCAGTACCGAAGCCGGGCATGTCACGCTGCTGAGTCCGGCACGTCGCGGCTCCGAAGAGCATGCATTAATTCGTGTTTTTGACAATCTGATAGACTGAGGGCGTCATGAAGGAGTTCAATCTGGAGTCATTACTGAACCCGGAAAAACTGACAGCCATTGCAGCGGGCGTGGTACTTATTTTTCTTGGCTGGCTGATTGGACGGCTGCTGTCAGGTGCATTTGTACGGACAATGCATCACCGACTGACCCCGCATCAGCTGCAATTGTGGCGCCGGGCCATCACTCACAGTTTCCTGATCATCTTCACCCTCAGTGGCCTGCATGAAATGGGCCTGAACCTGAGTGTACTTATCGGTGCTGCAGGTGTTTTGTCAGTAGCCATAGGATTTGCATCACAAACATCCGCCTCCAACCTCATCAGCGGCCTCTTCCTTATTGGCGAAGGGCCATTCTCGATAGGTGACTTTATCCGGGTAGGTCAGACAGAGGGCGAGGTGTTATCCATTGATTTACTGTCCGTAAAGCTGCGCACAACTGACAACCTGCTTGTCCGCATCCCGAATGAGCAACTTATCAAATCCGAAGTCATCAACCATACACGTTTCCCGATCAGAAGACTCAACCTCCCCATAGGCATCGCCTACAAGGAAGACATCAGCAAGGTCAGGGCGACACTTCTCAACGTGGCACAACAAAACCCGCTTTGTCTTGTCGAGCCTACACCTAACATTATCGTGCAGGGTTTCGGACCATCGTCTGTGGACCTGATGTTTTACGTCTGGACGCGCACTGAGAATTTTCTGAGCATGCGCGACTCGATACAGGAGTCTATCAAGCTGGCATTTGATGAGGCCGGAATTGAAATTCCATTTCCGCAAATATCCGTGAATGCCGGATCGGGCAGTGGCCCCATGCCACTCCGGATCATCAGTCCGGACCTGACAGGAAAAACCGGGATAGACAAAGAAGCGGCTCCATGATGACGAAGAGAACTTAATACTTCTCGATCATGTGGGCGAGTACCTTTGAGTCGTTCGGACCAAGACTGACTATCCTGAAGCCCACCCGGAACTCGCCCGGGACATCTTCGGCGGGTCGCACCCAGACGGGCTCCGCGTCAAAGCTGAGTGTGTTTGATCCGGCCAGCGTTTCGGGAAGAATCATGCTCACTTCATAGACCCGGCCAATTGTGAGACTTTCTCGCGTCGACAGCTTGAAGCCGTCCATTGACACATTCAGCAACCTGCCCAGATTCATGCCCGTCGTACGATCAAACAACCGAAGAACGGCACCGATGCGACGTCTGGTATGACGTCTGCTTGCCCTTGCCAGATCATCCGTCATGTCCGGCTTTTCTTCAGCGACAGCAACCCTGAGCGTAATTACCGCTCCAGAAAACTCCTGCTCGGCTGATGCAACCGGCGAGGCATCAACCTCGGCCTCAACATAGCCTGCCGGGGTTTTAACATAATAGTCCCGAACCCTTTGCAGTCTCTCGCCACGGCTGGTTGCCTTGAATATCTTTCCCGTTCCCCAGGTGGTACGAATACCTTCATTATTCTGGAAAATCAGACCATTCAGATGACTGCCAACAAGGCCTTGTGCATCAACATGGAAAAGGTGCTGCATCGCAGGATTAATAAAACTTATGATCCCCTGCGCATCAACTGCCACCAATCCGTCACCCACCGCATCAAGCAGCATTTCATTCTGCTTCTTCAGGCGCTGGATCTCCTGAAGCTGAAGCGCAAGATCCCGTTTCTGCCGATCAAGATCAAGAAACACATTAACTTTTGACAGCAGCACATCACGCTGAATCGGCTTTGAAAGAAAATCAACCGCGCCAAGTTCATAGCCTCTAAAAAGATCGCGTTTGTCGCCATTGGCTGTCACAAAAATAATGGGAATGGACTGTGTTTTCCTGTTTTTCCGCATGAGTTCAGCCATTTCAAAGCCGTTCATGCCAGGCATCTGAACATCAAGCAACACAAGTGCGACATCACTCTTTAGCAGAAGGCGCAAACCGTCATTGCCATTATCCGCCTTTAGCAACTCAAGATCGGGCCGCTCGAGCAATGACTCAAGAGCAATCAGGTTTTCTTTTTTATCATCAACGATAAGAATGCTCTGCATCATTCCTTTCCATGTGACAGCTGCTTTATTATTATCGGAACGATTTCATTCAAGCATGCAATTCTGTCAACCACACCCGCTGCAATGGCTGCTGCAGGCATCGTGGGAACCTCCGCCTCATCAGGATCCTGTGCAACGGTAAAACCACCACACTCATGAATCCTTTTCATTCCTTCAACACCATCCTCATTGGCGCCCGTAAGCAGCACCCCGATACACTTTCCGGAAAATACATCAACAAGGCTGCCGAAAGTGACATCAATTGATGGGCGCGAGAAATTTACCGCCGCATCAGTGCTCAATGAAAAACTATTGTCATTCTCAACAAGCAAATGATAATTCGCCGGGGCAATATAAATCTTCCCGGACTCGATCACCTGCTTGTCATTCACATCAATTACTTCAAGAACAGTCTTGCGGGAAAGAATCCGGGCAAGTGCCGTACCAGACGTGGCATGCTGATGCTGAACAATAACCACAGGCAACACCCAGCTTGCAGGAAGAGTCGCCACAAAGCGGCCTAATGCCTCAACACCCCCCCATGAAGCACCAATAGCCAACACAGAGTACGCGGGCACTGCAATAACTCTACGCCGTGCCATACAGGCTACTCACCGTCAGAATCACTCTCGCCTGCTTCTCCCATTGCCTTGAGAAAGGCCTCTTTTGACTCTTGGCTCTTGCGTAACTTTTCTTCAAGCCGTTTTTTCTGAAGATCAAGATCCAGAAAGAACCTTGCTTTGTGCTGAAGTATCTCGGGATTCAATGGCTTGAACATATAGTCAATTGCCCCAACCCCATAGCCACGGGCTACATATTTTGCTTCCTTGCTGATAGCCGTCACAAAAATAATTGGGACCATTTTTGTGCGATTACTTTTCCGCATAAGCTCTGCGACCTCAAAGCCATCCATCCCCGGCATCTGTACATCAAGCAAAACAAGCGCAACATCATTTTTTAGCAAAAGTGCAAGCGCCTCATTACCAGAGTTTGCCTTCAAAAGATTGCAGTCAACATCATCAAGAATCGCCTCAAGGGCAATCAGATTTTCAGGATGATCATCCACAATAAGGATGTTTTGTTCTTTACTCACTTTTACACCTCGCCGGGCATCCTTATCCCTGAATATTCCCTACATCTTCTTTCGATAAATACGTTGCTGCTCTTCGATTGTATCAAAGGCATCACTACAGCCAGAAAATCGTAAACTTTCTTTTGATCCAAGACACAAAAAACCACCAATATCCAGACTGTCATGAAAAAGCCTGAAAACACGCTTCTGAAGATCGCGATTAAAGTAGATAATGACATTCCTGCACAAGACAACCTGCATTTCACCAAATACCTGATCTGTTGCAAGGTCATGGTCCGCAAAAATCACATTCTTCTTTAAGCCAGGATCCATTATGACATTGTCATATTTCTCCGTGCAGTAATCACTCAGACTATGAATACCACCCGCACGCTTGTAGTTTTCCGTATAGCGCTTCAGCTCGCTTACCGGAAAAATCCCTCGCCTTGCCTTTTCAAGAACTTCTTTATCTATGTCTGTTGCGTATATCTGGCAACGCTCATACAGCCCCTCTTCCTGCAAGAGAATAGCCATTGAGTAAATCTCTTCACCTGTCGCACAACCTGCATGCCATATCTTCAGGAACGGGTGCGTCTTCAAAACTGGAACAACCTTCTCCCGAAAGGCCAGGTAAAAATCAGGATCCCTGAACATCTCGGTCACATTTATTGTCAGATTTGACAACAATGCTGAAAACGCCTCTCCGTTATGCAGAATATCATGCGTAACCGCACTGATATTGTCATACCTTGCAATCAACAGATGCTGCTTTACCCTCCGACGCAGCGAAGCACGACTGTACTCGCGAAAGTCATAACCATACCGCTTGAAAATGGCTTCCAGCAAAAATTGCAGCTCAATTTCTTCCGGCCCTTGATCCTGTTCTTCAGGCTGTATCATGGCCTCTGCAACCAGACACGCATAAGTGACTGCAACTTCTCTGTATCAACAGGCTTGGTGATGTAGTCGTTGGCACCCGCATCAATGCATTTTGCCCTGTCATCGCGCATTGCCTTGGCGGTCAATGCCAGCATGGGAAGCTTTTTGAACCGCTCCTGGGCACGAATACGCTGCATGGCCTCATAGCCATCCATTTCCGGCATCATGATATCCATCAGGACGATATTGATAGCCGGATTGGCATCCAGCGCGTCCAGACTCTCCAGTCCATTGTTGGCCATCTGGACTTCACACCCCCATTCCTCCAGTGTCGCCGACAGTGCGTAAATATTACGCATGTCATCATCCACCAGTAAAACCTTGCAACCAGTAAACACATCATCACGATGAGAGCTTGCATCGGTCTGACGAGATTTTGCAGGCTCTTTGCTTTCAATCCAGTGCAGAAAAAGTGATGCTTCCGAAAGCAGCCTGTCAGCCGACTGGTCTGTCTTCAGGATAATGCGATCGGCATACTTGCGCAGCTTTGCCTCTTCTTCGCGCGCCAGATCCCTTGCCGTATAAATGATCACGGGGACATTCGGATAATCGTCATTTTCATGGATTGTTTCCAGCAGTGAAAACCCGTCCATGTCCGGCAAGGAAAGATCCAGAACAATGCAGTCAAACGACTCACGCCGTAAGGCATCAAGTGCCTCCTGTCCGGTAGTACATACCGTCACGTCGACATGCGAGTCCTCAAAGAGTGCATTGATTGCACTGTGCTGGACGGAGTTATCCTCTACCACCAGAAGACGCCTGATACCATGCTCGGTCTGGCTTTCGATCGTACCAAAAGCTTCCTTGATCTGATCCAATGTGGCCGGTTTCTTGTAGTAGGCTATGGCCCCCATGCGCAAGGCCTTGGCCGACTCGTCATGCCCGGAGAAGCAGTGGACAGGAATGTCACGTGTTACAGCGTCATTCTTCAACTGCTCAAGTACGGCCCAGCCATCAATACCAGGCAAGCCTATGTCCAGAATGATGGCATCCGGCCTGGTTTCCCTGGCCATGTCTATGCCGCTCTCACCATCATGCGCCGCCACGGAGCGAAAACCGAACTCGCTGGCAAGCTCCCCGAGTACATCGGCAAAATTTTCATCATCCTCGATGATCAGCAACGTCTTCTGTCCACCGGTGCGCGATGCCGTCTCCGACAGTGCTGCAAAGGTTGACGCCGCCATGCGCACCATCTCGGCCGGCTGCCGGTCCGCTGCTTCGTCCTGCGCCGCCACAGGCGATCCTGCCGGCAGATAAAGAGTGAAAGTGGCACCAGTGCCCTCCCCCTCACTGAATATATGAACCTCTCCTCCCAGCAATTGTGAAAACTCGCGGGAAATGGTCAATCCAAGGCCGGTACCACCGTATTTCCTGCTGGTCGTGCCATCGGCCTGCTGAAAGGCCTCAAAGATAAGATCCTGTTTGTCTTGCGGTACACCAATGCCGGTATCTTTCACGGCCAGTGCAATGACAGGCCCCTGGGATGCCTGGATACGCTTGAACTTGATCCCTTCCGGCGCAGGCCCGATGTTGAGGCTGACGCTACCCTGATGCGTGAACTTGAAGGCATTGGAGAAGAAGTTGCGCAATACCTGCTCAAGGCGCTGACGGTCCGTGAACAGCGTCGGCGGTGTTCCTTCCGCAACGTTCACATGAAACTGCAATCCACGATGCTGGGCTACATGCTCAAAGTTACGACGCAGGTGCTCGGCCAGATCGGTCACGGCAAGCGGCTCGATCATCAACTGCATCTTGCCTTCTTCAACCTTGGCAATGTCCAGAATGTCGTTGATCAGGGTCAACAGGTCAGAACCTGCAGAATGAATGACACGCGCATGCTCAATCTGTTTTTCAGACAGATTCCCATGCTTGTTGTCTGCCAGCGAGTTGGAAAGAATAAGAATGGAGTTGAGCGGTGTACGCAACTCATGGGACATGGTGGAGAGAAACTCGGACTTGTACTTGCTCGACATCTCAAGTGCCTTTGTCTTGTCCTCCAGTACCTGCTGCGATGCATGCAGCGCCTCGTTTTTCTCCAGAAGCTCGTTACGCTGGTCCGCCAGCAGCTTTGCCTGGGCCTCCAGCTCTTCATTGATGACACGCAACTCCTCCTGTTGCGCCTGCAGGCTTTCCTCGGATGCCCGCAACGCCTGGGCTTGCTCCTCAAGACCTTCATTGGCCTTGCGTAGTTCATCCTGCTGCTCCTGCAGCTTCATTTCAGAGGTCAGCAGTGCCTGGGCCTGCTCCTCAAGGTCATCATTGATCGCCTGCATGTCATCCTGCTGGCGCTTCAACAAATCGGCCTGCTTTTGTGTCTGCTGCAACATCTCGGAGAGCTTCATGCGCGACAGCGCCGAATTCACTGCAATCGCAATGTGCTCGACACTGAGCTTGAGTATTTCAAGCTCTTCCGGGCCGAGAGAATCCAGTGCACCAACCTCCAGCATGCCGCACAGCTCACCTTCATGCAGGATGGGCGTCACCACGATGTGGCGCGGCGTCGTCTCACCCAGGCCGGAGCTGACCACGATGTAATCTTCAGGCACCCTCGTCAGTACAATCTGCTTCTTTTCCATCGCAGCCTGCCCAACCAGTCCCTCGCCCATGGGAATCCGGTTAGACAGGTTCTTGCGCCATGTAAAGGCATACGTTCCTTTCAGTACCAGCTCTTTTCCGTCAGGGAGATAGAAAAGACCAACTTGCCCATGCAGCGCCGGCACCAGGTAATTCAGGATGTTTTCAGCCAGCTGATCCAGCGAAAGCTCTCCGCGCATCTGGTTGGCCAGCTCGGCAACCGTTGTCTTGATACGCTCGGCACGTCGATCCTCATCAAAGCGCGACTTCAGGCGATCACGCATTTTCTGGATGGAGTGCAGCATGTTGCCCAGTTCATCACGGGCCGCCGTCACAATGGATATGGACCAGTCGCCCTCGGCAATTTTATTGGATGCCTCGACGGCATGCGTCAGCGGCCTGATGATCATGCGATTGGTGATCAACCATGTCAGTGCCAGCACCACAACAGCCAGAACCGTTCCAAGAATCAGCCCCAGCATCCAGACATCATCATTCCTCTGCCTGACGTTACCTATCTTCTTGGAAAAGCCGTCATATACATCTGCCTTGAATGACTCCAGCTGAGAGTCAAAGTCCCTTTGCAGCTGCCCCAGTACCTGCATGCGCTGGTTTGACTCATCAGGCAAAAGCCTGCCAGCGATAACATCCCGTGCCAGTGTGTTGGCATAGCGGTTGTACTCACGGAAACTGTCCAGCAAGCGCAACTGTTCGGCCCGGGTATCCGCCGACAGTGACTGCGACAGCTGGGCCTGCAAGGCGGTCGCTGCACTCTCGGCGCTGGCAAGCATGGCCGTGTCACGACCGGACATGGCACGCGCATAGCTGTCCCTGACCACCCCCACCTGGGCAGTCTGGGCATTGATCATCTGCAACGCTGGTACATCGCTGTTCTGTAGTTGCTGGAGATGACCCGCCACATCGCGGGTAGCGTAGTAATTGATGCCGAGGTAGAGAAGGAACCCGAAGAGGCTGAGAAGGGAAATGCTCAGTACCTTGACGCGAATGGAAAGATCGTTGAACCAGGTCATTGGCTCCCCTATAACGGCCTGAGCCGCATATTATTGTTAAGGCCGCAGGGCCTTTGTCCGGAATATACCCCGGAAAGCCCGCCAGCGGCGAGGCGCCTGTCCGTACAGGCAACCGGCCATCCTGAACCCGTACATGCCACTTCGCTGGTTGACGCTTTTGGGCCTCGTGGCTATGATGCGCGTCCTCTCGCAGGCAAGTACCCGGCTGGGTAGCAAAATGGTTATGCAGCGGACTGCAACTCCGCGTACACCGGTTCGATTCCGGTCCCAGCCTCCATTTCCAGACATCGCCAGATATCGATTCCCTGCGTCTGTGGGCCCCCTGGATGTCAGAAGCATCCCCTGCAATCCAAGCATAGTCATGCAGTGTCATGCCCGGGTGGTGAAACTGGTAGACACAAGGGACTTAAAATCCCTCGGCCGCAAGGCTGTACGGGTTCGATTCCCGTCCCGGGCACCATCCTTCCCGATCAGGCTACACTCCCCGGCATCAAGTACCTGATGCCTCTCGCATGGTAGAATGCGCGCCTTTCGGCAACACCCTGGCCAGCAAGGAACCGGCATGCTTTCCGACTCCGTGAAAGACTCACTCAGAAACACCATGACCCCGAAGCGCAAGCGTTACGGCCTTATTGTGCTCGCCCTTTTTGTGGCCTACACCACTCTCGGACTGCTGGCCGCACCGGGTCTGGTCATCAGGCTGGCCCAGGATTATGTCCGCGACACACTCAAACTGGAGCTGGCCATTGGCAAACTGGAGGTCAATCCCCTCCTGCTTGCAGTGAAGATAAACGAACTGAAGGTCTCCGAGCCCGGCGGCGAAACACTGGTCAGTGCCCGCAGTGTGTATGTCAACGCCCAGCTATGGCATTCGATCTGGCTGCGTGGCGCCAGCCTGGATGAGCTGGACCTGCTTGAGCCTTATGTGAATGCACGATTGCGCAAGGATGGCAGCCTCAACCTGTTGCAACTGGTCCCGCCGGACGACAAAGAAGATACCGGTGAAACACGCTGGCGCATTGGCACGCTTGCTGTCCATCTTGCCCGCATCGACGTCCATGACGACTCACGCCCCACCCCATTCTCGACTGTATTCTCTCCGCTCAACCTGAGCCTCTCCGAACTCAGCTCACGCCCCAATAAAGAGGGCAACTACAACCTTCACGCCGAGACCGGAGAGGGTGAAACACTGGACTGGGAAGGCTCGCTGGCCATGCAGCCGGTTCGTTCCAGTGGAACGCTGACCATTTCCGGGCTCAAGGCAACCACACCATGGCGCTACCTGCAGGATGAACTGCCCGTCATTGTTGATGAGGGCCGCATCACCATCCGGGGCAACTATGACCTGAAAGCTGACGACACAGTGACCTTTGCCCTGCGTCAGGGGCAAGTGCTGGTAGACGGCCTTGCCTTGCACCAGAAGGCCGATACTCCACTGGCCTTTGCCATGGGCAAGCTGGACCTGAATGGCATCGCCATGGACTGGCCGGCACAAACCGCCTCCTTTGCAAGTCTGGGGCTGCATGATGTCGCCCTGACCGAGGCTGACCGTAA
>JBASJP010000351.1:0-2028 GCA_049655345.1 Moraxellaceae bacterium | reverse complement strand
CGTTCTTACAAGTCTGGCCGGAGGGTCGGGAGGCAATTGCAGACCGTTGACGACGGATTCGACGCATGGAAAGCAAGACTGTTATGATCGCTTTGGCAGGACGCCTTCCCGGAATATCTGCTCCATGAAAATAATAATAAGCGCCCTGTATTTTCTTGCTGGCGCCGGAGAGCAAAATGTCAGCGCCTCATGCTCCTTCACTCTTGTACCTGTGGGAATCACGAACGCTTTTCCTGGGGCGATTGCTTGAGCCGCTGCAGTTGTCGCAGGCAGCAGCGACGTTCATCATCAGCCTGGACGAGCCGTTACATGTTCATGCTGACAGCTCCGGCTTCCGGTGCCAAAGCATCCTGTTGCCACCCAGCTACAGTGTCAGCATCAATTCAGGCGACTCCTGTGTGGCCAATTGCTATCTCGACCCGTTCGGCGAAGACTTTCATTTGCTCAGACAGAGGATGCGTCAGTCACGTGGTCGAGTGGCATGCAGCATTGACAATGAGGTGGAGCTGATCGCGCAGTTCCGTGCCATGCATCGGCGGGCACCATCTTCTGCTGAGGGGTATGCGGAAGTGGACAGCATCATTCGTCCGGCCGATCGGCCGCCTTATTTTGTAGATCCACGCATCGAGCGCACGATCGATCTGATCAAGAAGACCGTGGGGGAAAATCTGTCGGTGGCGCAGCTGGCCGAGCATGTGAGTTTGTCTGCGCCCCGGCTGACACAGTTGTTCAGGCAGCAGATCGGGGTGCCAATCCGGCGTTATCGGCAATGGCACCGCCTGTACGTGACGGCCACGGGTGTGGCTGCCGGCCTGTCGCTGACCGATGCATCGGTGGCGGCCGGCTTTACCGATTCGTCGCACTTCTCGCATACCTTCCGCGACATGCTGGGCATGAAGCCCTCGGAAATCCTGGCGCACCCGGACCGTATCCGCCTGTTTACCGGTTGATCGACGGGTGGGCGTGGTGAGCGGCCCGGATTATACTGCCCGTCCCCTTTCTGCTGTTCGTGACCTGCCATGGCCCGCAAACGTAGTGCCGTAGATTTCGAAAAAGCGCTTTCCGAACTGGAGGCCCGCGTCCATCAGCTGGAAAGTGGCGACCTCAGTCTGGAGGATGCCCTCAAGGCCTTCGAGGAAGGCATCCGCCTGACCCGTGACTGCCAGCAGGCCCTGACCGAAGCCGAGCAGAAGGTGCAGTTGCTGCTTGAGAAGGCTGATGGCTCCACCGAACGCACCGACTTTTTCGAGGACGAAGACGGCAATGCCTGAGTCGTCCTCATTGCTGCTGGCAACGCAGGCGCGCATGCCGGTGCTGCTCGCTGCCTTTCTCGATGCCCGTAATCCGTTGGCATCCCGCCTGTCCGGTGCCATGCGTTATGCCGTCATGAATGGTGGCAAGCGCGTGCGCCCGGCACTGGTGTTTGGTGCGGCTCAGGCCGCCGGTGGCGAGCAGCACCATGCCGAGCCTGCAGCGATCGCCGTGGAGCTTATCCACTGCTATTCGCTGGTGCATGACGATCTGCCCTGCATGGACGATGACGATCTGCGCCGGGGTGTGCCGACCTGCCACAAGGCCTTTGACGAGGCTACCGCCCTGCTGGCGGGGGATACCCTGCAGGCGTTGGCATTTGTGGCGCTGGCGGAAGGGCCTGACCAATCAATAGTGGGCAGGCAGGTAAAGGCATTGTCCGTTGCCGCTGCCGACATGGCCGTAGGTCAGGCGCTGGATCTGGCGGGCGAGGGCAAGTCACTGGATGTGGCGGCGCTGGAGCAGATTCACCGTCACAAGACCGGCGCGCTTATCCGGGCCAGCGTGGCGCTGGGCGCGATTGCCGGCGGCGCTGATGCGGCAACACTGCAGGCGCTGGACACCTTCGCGGATCGTCTGGGGCTGGCCTTCCAGGTGCATGATGATGTGCTGGACGTGATTGGCGACACCGGCAGGATCGGCAAGACGGCGGGAGCCGATGCCGCCCTCAACAAGTCCACGTATCCGGCCCTGCTGGGGCTGGATGCGGCCCAGGCC
>JBASJP010000350.1:0-10872 GCA_049655345.1 Moraxellaceae bacterium | reverse complement strand
CAGGCAGGAAACGTAGCATCGGACATGACGGCGGTGTCTCGGACGGTGATTTGCTCGCACAAACAACCTAACCCGTTTCACCGTCCGTCCCTACCTCTTTCCCGCTAATCCGCGATGAACCTTTTTTATTGGTGAGGTGGGGCAGGGGCTGATTCAGAGGCCGGCCAGCTTCAGGCGGTTGGCCTGCTGACGGAACACGCTCAGCGGGTCGGTGCCAAACAGGTCCCGCAGGCCGAAGAACTGGTTCACCTGGTCGAAGTGGTTCATCTTGTAGTCATCACGGATGACCATGCCGACGTGGCTGCTGCACTTGCCCACCATGCCGTCATTGGGCGCCCCCTTGAAGGCCAGCGTGGTGATGCTGAACAGGATGTCGACCGGATCCAGCATATTGGTGCGCACACTGGTGCTGCCCCATGAATAGTAATTCACGCCATGCACGCTGGCGGCACCCTGGCCACACGGGGTGGTGGGCATGCCCTGCGGAAAAATGGCGGTAAATTCGGCCGAGCCCTTGCTCGACAGGGAGTACAGGCTGTCCTTGGCATCGGATACGGTCTTGTCGCCCGTCAGCAGCTTGAGCAGGTCATTCATGCTGTTCAGCACGGTCACCGCCAGCGAGCCCAGTACCGGCGAGGCGGCATCAGCACTCAGAATGAGGTCGGCCACGGCCGAGCCCTGGGCCGGCGTGCCAACCGTGGTCACCGATGCAACCTGTTGCGGGATCATGGCGCCAACGTAGCGGACGGAGTGGCCGCCATGACTGTGGCCGATCAGGTTGACCTTGGGCGCCCCGGAAATGGCCATGATGGTCTGGACCTGGCCCAGCAGTTGTTCTCCACGAGCCTCCGAGCTTTCCAGTCCGCCCACCTGGGTGGTGTAAACCCTGGTGCCACCTTTGCTCAGTGTTTGCGGGATCTGGTACCAGTAGTCAATGACGCCTGCCATCTTGTCCCAGCCGAACATGCCGTGAGCCAGCACAACCGGGTATCGGGTCTGGGTGTAGGTGTCGGCTGCCTGGGTGGCGGCAGAAAAGGGCAGGGCAAGCAAAAGTGGCAGCAGGGCGGTGGCGAGTTTCATGGAGGCAATCCCTTGTTCTGTTGGTATGGATACCTGCACAGGCCCCGATTCTACGGGCCACTACGTGTCTGGCCGGATGGATACAGCAAGCGGCGTGCCAGACGAGCGGTGGAGGGAGGGGGATGAAAGGAGGGGGGCAGCAGGCTGGCGCCCTGGCGGATACAGCATGCCGATTGGTGGAAGACGCATACCGATACAGCATGTATACCTTTGCTACGAAAGGTGTCACGCCGGTGTTACCGGCTTGCTACAAGAGGTAGCAGTCAGGGGGTGCCGTCAGGCCTTAGCGATTGCGCAATACGCGGTGCTTTTCCCGCTCCCAGTCGCGCTGCTTCTCGGTCTCGCGCTTGTCGTGCAGCTGTTTGCCCTTGACGATGGCAATCTCGCACTTGGCGCGGCCATGGCTCCAGTACAGGGCCAGCGGTACGCAGGTATGGCCCTTCTGCTGGACTTCACCGGTGAACTTGTCGATCTCGCGGCGGCTCAGCAGCAGCTTGCGGGTACGGGTCGGGTCGGCGATGACGTGGGTGGATGCCTGCAGCAGCGGCGTGATGTGCACACCCAGCAGCCAGGCTTCGTTGTTCTTGAACAGCACGTAGGCATCGGTAAGGTTGGCCTTGCCGGCGCGCAGGGATTTGATTTCCCAGCCCATCAGCACCAGTCCGGCCTCGACCGTATCCTCGATAAAGTATTCATGGCGGGCACGGCGGTTCAGCGCAATCGTACTGCCGGTGCTGTTGCCTTTTTTTGCGGGTGGTTTGCTCATGGGGCGCATTATAGGGATTGCGCCCGGTCGCGTCCGTAAAATTCATTATCGTTCGCCATCAGGCTCAAGCCGGTTGAGTGCCTATCCCTAATCCCGGACAATGCGCGCCATCTGCGGCCCATCTGCGGCATTAACCGACTGCGAGGCATCATGGCAACGCCACCCTCCCTGATTCACGGTACCTGGTCCCGGCCTGTCACCGGTCTGGCGGCTCTTTCACTCTTCAGCATGGGCCTGGCCCAGTTCTGGGAGCTGCCGCTGGCGGCCACCCGGCACGGCGGCATTGCCTTCTTTGGCGCCTTCCTGCTGTGCCTGTTGCTGCTGGCATTGCCCTTGCGCTTGCTGGAACTGATGCTCGGTCGTCGTTCGCGGCGCTCACCGATTGACGGCATGGCGTACCTCACCCGTGAGGCCGATGCGCCCCGGGGCTGGCGTGCTGCCGCCTGGGGCTCCGGCCTGGCCGATGTCATGGCCATCGCCGGTCTGGCCTTGCTGGCCGGCTGGGGCGGCAGCTTTCTGGGGCACCGTTTTGTGAGCGAAGCGGTGCAGACAGCGACAGCGGCGGGTCTGGTCTGGCCGGTAGGCACCGGGACGGCGTTCATTCTTGCGGCGGGGCTCTCCCTGCTAAAGGCGGGGCAGCGCGAGCTGGCCAATACCCTGGCACTGGCGGTGGTGGTGATCTGCCTTGGCGTTGCCGCCCTGCTGGGCGCCTCGTTTCCGGGGGCCTATGACACCGTGACCACGCTGGGTGCGGATGGCTGGCGTGAGGCCATGCGCTTTGCCCTGCTCGCCGGTGGCGGTGGTCTGGGTGTGGTCTGGCTGACCGGCATGCACTTGCCCAAAGAGACCGCGCTGGGCAGCTTCACGCTGGCGCTGGTGTCCCTGCAGGCTGTGCTGGCAGGGCTGGTGTGGCTGGCGCTGGCGCCCTATGTGCCGGCGGCAGTGGGGGCGGCGGGCAGCAGTGCCGTGCTGGAGCAGATTCCGACCGCCATGGGGGCCGGCCTTGCGCCCGTCCTGCTGTTCGTGGCGCTGGGCCTTGCTGCGGTCTTTGCGCTGGCCTTTGCGGCCGAACCGCTGCTGGTGCGCCTGGCGGAAAAAGGCATCTCCCGCCTGCCGGCCGTGGTGCTGGTCTTTGTGAGCGGCTCGGCACTGGCGGAAATGCTCTGGATGGGCGGCCGCGTGGAGGGGGTACATTTCCTGTTGCAGGCGGTGCGTGACCTGCTGCTGCTCGTGATGCTGGGCATGGCGGTGTTTGCCGGCTGGATCATGAAGATCAGTCATGCCCGCAAGGAGCTCAACCTGCCGAATGAAGGCATCTACAATGTCTGGCGGGTGGCGGTGAGGATTGTCGTGCCGCTGGCGGTGCTGTTTGTGTTTTCCGGATACCTTGCATGAGCCACGCCATCACGCGGACGGTGCTGGTGCCCTATTCGGCGCAGGAGATGTATGACCTGGTCTGCGACGTGGCGCGCTATCGCGAGTTCCTGCCGGGGTGCATCAGTTCCGAGGTGGTCGCTTCGGGCGAAACGGAGCTGATCGGCCGCATGACGATCACGCGCATGGGCGTCACCCAGCACATGGTGTCGCGCAACCGCATGCAGGCGCCTTCGCGTATTGATATCGAGTATGTTGAAGGGCCGTTTGAGCATCTTGTTGCGCACTGGCTGTTCGAGCCGCTGCAGGAAAAAGCCTGCAAGGTCACCTTCAGCATGGAGTTCAGTGTGCAGCAGAAGTTTTTGCAGTTCGCCGTGAATGCGGCGGTGCAGCAGGGCGCCAATGACACGGTTGACGCTTTTCACAAACGGGCCGGGCAAATATATGGCAAGCGCTGAAATGATTCGGGTCGAGGTGGTTTACGCACGGCCGGATGTGCAGCGGCTGGTGACGCTGGATGTGCCGGCGGGCACCACCATGACGGAAGCTGTTGGTCGTTCCGGGTTGCTGCAGGAATTCCCGGAGATTGACCTGGCCTCTGCGCCCATGGGTATTTTCAGCAAGCCAGAGTCGTCGCCCGCCACGCGCGTGTTGCTGACAGGGGATCGCGTTGAGCTGTACCGGCCACTGGTGATGGACCCGAAGGAAGCTCGCAAGGCGCGTGCCGCCAAGGCCAGGGCCAAACGGGCACAGGCGGCGCGCTGATAGTGTCGTGCGGCCTGTTTCGCCAATTAAAAAAACGCCGACATTACGTCGGCGTTTTTACTGATGCTGAATGGCTGACTGCAGTCAGCCGGGCCATCAGAAGCTCACGTTCGCTTTCATCCACACAAAGCGGCCCGGCTCATTGACCTGTGTGGTCTGCACATAACCGCTGACCATGGCGCCGCCACGTGACAGGTGCTCGGCATAGGTCTTGTCAAACAGGTTGTCGACGCCGGCGGTGAGGCGCAGGCTGTCCAGCGGTGTCCAGCTGGCATTCAGCGAGAACACACCAAACCCGGCGGTTTCGCCGAGGTCCTGCCCGACAATGTTGCCACGACCCGTGTCGATATCGTCCTGGCGGTCAACCAGACGCAGCAGGGCGCCGGTGCTCCATGTCGGCTGGCGATAGTCCAGGCCGACGCGTGCTTCCAGTGGCGGCATCTGCGCCAGGTCCGTGTTGTCATCGACATTGTGGCCCTTGGTCATGGCAAGCGTGCCGGTCAGGGTCCAGTCGCTGGCAAATGCCCAGGCCATGTCGGCTTCACCGCCCCAGGTGCGCGCATCAATATTGCGGCTGACAGCCTTGCCTGCCTTCATGCCCGGCAGGGTGGTATCAATCAGGATGTAGTCGCGGATGTCAGAGGCAAACAGCGACACGGTGGTGTTGACCGCTGCACCGCGATACTGCCAGCCGGCATCCAGCTGCGTGGTGCGCTCGGGCGATGTGAGGAAACCGCTCGGCGTGGTTTCACTCTGGGTGGAAAAACGTTCCCAGTAATCGGCAATGCGCTCGCTGTGACCCAGACCGACCAGAAGCTGGTGTTGTGCATTCAGGTCGTGCTCCATGCGGGCAAAGCCGCTGGTCAGCGTGTCCTTGTCGATGGTGCCGGCAGTCGGGTTGGGCACGGACATCATGCCGTTCTTCAGCGTCAGGCGCTGGTCGGTCACTTCCCATTGATCGGCACGCAAGCCGCCAACCAGTCGCGAGCCGGCATTCAGTGCGTGCTCGATTTCGGCAAACAGGCCCTGCTGCTCAAAGGTGCCGTCATCGGTAAAGGCCATGGCCTCGAACGGCATCATGGTCTGGTTCATGGTGCTGCGCACGGCGTGCTCGTTGCGCTGGGTATCAACACCGATGGTGGCCTGTGTGTTGTCGCCGGGTGCCAGCGTAGCCGTCAGGCGACCGCCCTCGGTGAGACGCGTCGGGTTCGAGGCAGCAGGGGCCGGCATCATCATGCTGGGAGTAAACTTGCGCAGGCTGTAGTTGTCCATCACATGATCAACATCGTTGCGATACAGCTGTGCTTCCACCGCAGTCAGCCAGCCCAGCGACATGTCGCGACGTGCGCGCAGGCCGACATTTTCGCGCTTGAACATGCTGCCATCCATCATGCGGTCGGCATAGGCGGCTTCGCCATCACTGATTGCACCGGTCAGCTCGATCACGGTTTTTTCATCCGGGGTCCAGCCAAGGGCAACGTTGCCGCTCCAGCGTTCGTACTGCGAGTGCACTACGTTGCCGTCACCGTCTTCATAGTCGTCGGACTCGGCATACGAACCCTGCAGCCGCATGTAGCCACTGGCCGCACCCGTGGTCAGGTCGGCCATGGCCTCAAGACGGTCAAAGCTGCCGGCGAGCAGGCTGGCCTTGCCTTCCACGGTGGGGGCGTCGAAGTCGGGCGTGTCACGTTCGAACAGGACGGTGGCTGCCGAGCCGGTCCCCCAGACCACGCTTTGCGGGCCTTTCAGGATGCGGATACGGTCGTAGGTTTCCGGGAACAGGTAGGCCGTGGGCGGGTCCATGCGCATGCCGCAGCCGCCCAGCACGGCTTCGCCGTCGGCGAGAATGTTCAGGCGCGAGGCCGCCATGCCGCGAAAAAGCGGGTCACCACTGGTGCCACCCTTGCGGATGACCGAGAAGCCGGGAATGGCCTTGAGGTAGTCGGCACCATCGTTGGCCGGAACGGGCTGGCGTGGCGTCTGCGGATCGGTTTCGACCGTGAGCGGGCTGCTCATGCGCGCGGCAGTGACCACAACTTCAGGCAGGATGTCAGGAGCAGCGTTGCCTGCATCTTCTTCTGCAACAGCCAGGCTGCAGGCAAGGGCGAGGGGAAGGACAGCAAAACGGAAGGCGGACACCACGGGCTTCTCCACACAATTCGGAATGGCGCGGAGTGTAGCGGGGAAGGTGGTGGGCCGGCCTGCGACATGATGTCGCAGGCCTTATGCAGGTCGGGGGCTCAGAGCGGCTCGGCGTTCAGGGTGCGGTCACGGCTTTCCGGTTTGACGGGGTCGCGCGGCGGCATTGCCTCGGCACCTTCAATGCGGGTCAGCACGCCGTTTTCGAACACGACCGTAAGGCGACGGTTGTCGACAGCGGGCACACCAGCCTTGCGGGCATAGGTGCCCGGTGTGTAGTCGTACAGATAATCCCAGCGTTTCGGGTTCTGGGTATCGGTGATCAGCGGGGTACCCAGCACATAACGTACCTGGCCCGGGGTCATGCCCGGCTTCAGGCGGTCGACCATTTCCTTGGTGACGACATTGCCCTGATCAATGTCTGCCTTGTAGACGCGCAGAAAGCTGCCGCAACCTGACAGTCCGGTAACGAGCAGCAGAATAAGGGTGATTTTTTGCATCACGCGGGGATTTCCTCTAAGGTGCGGCGAAAGCGCAGGGCAGGTGCGTGCGCCGATAATACCTCATGATGAGGCTGCATCGGCATGGCCCTCCTGAGCACTTTCGTAATTGATGGAGCACGACCGGGATACCGCATGAGCACCAGTAACCAGGAACTGCGCAAGGCCGGCCTCAAGGTCACCCTGCCGCGCGTCAAGATACTCGAGCTTCTGGAAAGCTCGGCCGTACATCACATGAGTGCAGAGGATGTCTACAAGGCATTGCTGGAGCATGGCGAGGATGTCGGGCTGGCAACGGTCTACCGCGTACTCACCCAGTTTGAGGCGGCCGGCATTGTCGAGCGGCACCACTTTGAAGGTGGCCATTCGGTTTTCGAGCTGGCACGTGAAGAGCATCACGACCACATCGTTTGTGTCAGTTGCGGCAAGGTGGTGGAATTCCATGATGACGTGATCGAGGCGCGCCAGGAAAAGGTGGCGGAGTCGCTGGGCTTCAGGCTCACCAGCCATGCCCTGCATCTCTATGGCATCTGTGACCGCCCGGAGTGCCAGATCAGGAACGCCAAGCCGGCCTGATCACGGATCGCGCTGAAAACGGACCCCCGAGGTCCGTTTTTTTTGCCTGCCGGGTGCTTCGGCGCTTGTCTGTCACGGTTCAGTCGATAGACTCCAGACTTTCCCCTCGCGACACATGGATATGTCCTCGTCAGTCACTTTTCCCGCCCACGCTTTCCATGTCAGCCTGCCCAAGGGGCGTGCCAGCGGCACCCTCAGCGTGGGGCCGATGGGTATCGAGTTCGTGCACGCCACTGCCACGGTCACGCTGCCGCTTGCCGGGCTGGAGCTCAAGCTGGGTGGCGCCAGCAATCGCCTGATTTTCTGTACCCATCCGGCCCGGCCGGAGTGGCAGATCTACACGGCCGATCATGGCCTGCTGAAGGCCCCGGCACTGATCGGGCATCCCGCCGTGCAGGCAGTGGGGGGCGCCCGCGTGCGGCATCACTCCATGGTATGGGGCAGCATTGCTGCGGTGCTTGCACTGATCGTGGTGGCCGGCTTTCTGCTGTACGGCTCGCTCGACGCCATGAGCGCCATGGCGGCCCGGCGCATTCCGGCCGAGTGGGAGCAGAAGCTGGGGCAGAGCGTGATGGCCCAGTACCGCATGCAGCACGAGTTGCTGGATGACAAGGAAACAAAGGCCCTGCTTGGTCCGCTCACTGCGCCGCTGGCAGCGGCCATGGCAGACAAGCGCCATGCGCTGCACTTTCATGTCGTGAACGATCCGGCCATCAATGCCTTTGCCCTGCCTGGCGGCTACATCGTGGTGAATTCCGGGCTCATCCTCAAGGCGGGTCGTGCCGAAGAGGTGCAGGGTGTGATCGGACATGAGATTGCACACGTGACCGGGCAGCACGGCTTGCGCGCCGTGATCCGCAGCACGGGCGTGTATGTGATGGCGCAGGCGCTGATTGGCGATGCCAGTGGCCTGCTGGCGGCACTTGCCAACGCCGGCCCCCTTTTGCTTAACCAGAAATATTCGCGTGATTTCGAACGCGAGGCCGATGCCGAGGGTTATGCCCTGCTCAAGCGCGCGAATGTCGATCCGCGCGGCATGACGGATTTTTTCCGCACCATTCTTGAAGAAGAAAAAAAGCAGCTGGCGAAGATCGAAGACGAAAAGGCTCGGGCTGCAATGGATACGGCCATGATCTACTTCGGTTCGCATCCGGAAACCGAGGAGCGTATTGCCGGGCTGGAAAAGAAAATGGCAAAGGACCCGCGCAGCGGCTGGCGGAATGACAGTGCAGCGTTTCTGGCACTGCAGGCCCGCGTCAAAGAATTTGTGAGTGAGAAGGAAGGCGAGCGTGAAAACAACGATAAAGGGCAGTGATGCCTTCGCGTATGTGGACGTTGATCTGGCACCCGGCGAGAAAGTGATTGCCGAGTCCGATGCCATGTCCAGCATGTCGGCAGATCTCGACATGCATGCAAAATTCAATGGCGGTTTTTTTATCGCCATCCTGCGCAAGCTGCTGGTGGGTGAAACGCTGTTCATCAACCAGTTCAGCAACAACACCAAAGGCGAACGCCGCGTTACGCTGGTGCAGCCAACGCCGGGTGCCGTGCGTTGCCTCGAGCTGAATAACGATACCTTTTACCTGCAGCCCGGCGCATTTCTGGCGAGTACCGACGGTGTGCGTCTGGGTGTGAAGTTTGCGGGACTGGTATCCTGGATTGCCCGTGAAGGCCTGTTCCGCATTGTGGTCAGCGGCACCGGCAAGGTCTGGTACGGCGCTTATGGTGCCTTGCTGGAAAGGGAAGTGGATGGCGAGACGATTGTCGATACCTCCCATCTGGTGGGCTACACGCCCGGCATCAACCTCAAGCTGCAACTGGCCGGCGGAATTTTCTCCAGCCTGCTGGGTGGCGAAGGTTTGGTGACCCGTGTCACCGGCAAGGGCCGAATTGTCATCCAGACGCGCAGCCTGACCGGACTGGCCACCTGGATCAACCCGAAACTGCCTTGAGGCAAGGATGCGAGATAAAAAATGAACATAGATTTCATGCATCAGCCGGGCAATACCGCTGCCCGTATTTTTCTTTCCCCGGGTGAAACCTGTACGGTGGAAGGCGGCGCCATGATTGCCATGAGTGGCCATCTGGATGTGCAGACCACGACGCACAAAAAAGGCGCTGGTGGTTTCTTCAAGGCGGCCAAGCGCCTGTTTGCCGGCGAATCACTTTTTCTCAATCACTTTACGGCCACGCGCGAGGCTGGCGAAGTCTGGCTGGGCAGTTCGCTGGCCGGCGACATGATGCGTTATGACCTCGATAACGAAACCCTGATCGTGCAGGCCGGCTCGTTTGTGGCCTGCGAGCATGATGTCAACATGGACATGGGCTGGCAGGGATTCAAGAATCTGGTGTCCGGTGAAAGCATGTTCTGGCTCAAGCTGTCCGGCAAGGGACAGGTCGTGCTGAATTCGTTTGGCGCGATTTATCCGGTGGAAGTGGATGGCGAATACATTGTTGATACCGGCCATATTGTGGCGTTCAACGAGACGCTGGATTTTTCCCTGACCAAGGCCGGCAAGAGCTGGCTGTCGTCCCTGCTGGGCGGAGAGGGGCTGGTGTGCAAGTTCAAGGGCAGGGGCACGGTGTGGTGCCAGTCGCACAATCCCGCCAGCTTCGGCTTAAGCCTTTCGCCTGCTCTCAGGCCACGCAAGGCCTGAGGCCCGGAGACGCATCATGACCCATAAAATACAGATCACCGGTTTTTCCGGCACCCATGAGCAGGCTCTGGTGACGGCAGCGTTTGCGCAGTTGTTCCGCATCCCGGAAGAAAAAGCTGCCACTGTGCTGGCACGTGCACCCATGATCATCAAGGAAGGCGTGGACGCTGCGACGGCGGAAAAATATCGCGCCAACCTGGAGAAGATCGGTTTGCGTGTCGAGATCATCGCCCCCGCCGGACTGTCGCTGGTGCCGATCGAAAAGGAAGTGCCCGTCACAGCGGCACCTGTAGTGGCAGGAGGGGCCGCATCGCCCCAGGCGCCTGCTGCAGTGCCGGAGGCCGAGCAGCCCGGCTTCAGGTTCCGGATCGAAGGCCGCCCTGATTACGCTTTTCTGACCGTGCAGATTCCTGCCAACCAGACACTGAAGGTCGAAGCCTCGGCAATGGCGACGATGGACACGCATCTGGTTATGAAAACAAAACTGCGCGGCGGCCTCGGGCGTTTCCTGACGGGCGAGTCGATCTTCGTGAATGAGTTCACGGCAGAGAACGGTCAGGCCGAAATCGGGATTGCGCCAGGCGCGCCGGGTGATCTGGCGCATGTTTTCCTGCGTGGCAGTTCGGATGTGATCTACCTGCAGAACTCGGCCTTTGTTGCCTGCGATCCCCGCGTTAATCTGGAAACAAAGTGGCAGGGGCTGGTGAAAGGTTTTTTCTCCGGCGAAAGCCTGTTCCTGATTCGTGCCAGCGGTGAGGGTGATCTCTGGTTCAATACCTATGGTGGCCTGATCGAGCTGGATGTCGATGGCGAGTATGTTGTCGACACCGGCAATATCGTGGCGTTTACCGAAGGCCTGGACTACAGCATCAGCAAGGTTGGCGGTTACAAGTCGCTGTTCTTTTCGGGAGAAGGGCTGGTGTGCCGGTTCAGGGGCAAGGGACGGGTGTGGATCCAGACCCGTACCGTCGGCGCGCTGACGTCCTGGGCGCACATGTACCGGCCGGTAAAGAAA
>JBASJP010000349.1:0-9790 GCA_049655345.1 Moraxellaceae bacterium | reverse complement strand
TCTTGACCGTCCACTGGCCGTCCTGCTGCACCAGCATGCGCTCGCAACCCAGCGCGGCAGCAGTGGTGTTGTCACCCGGCAACTGCTGAACCACGTGCTCACCCTTCTGGCGCTGGTCGGCAATCGCCGCACGCAAGGCGGCGTCATCGCCGGCCGGGGCCAGGATGGACTTGCGCAGTGCGCTGTCAGGCCCAAACGCCAGCAGTGCCTTCATGTCGGCACTGAAGCCGGTGGCAGCGCGGGCGCGACCGAAGGCTTCGCCCACATGGTCATAGCGGCCGCCCTTTGCCAGCTCGGCACGGGTGCCGGGGGCGTAGGCGGCAAACACCAGACCCGTGTGGTAGTGATAGCCACGCAGCTCGGTCAGGTCGACATACAGCGTGATGCCGGGGTGCGATGCGGCCAGTGCCGCCACGACGGCATCAAGGGCATCCAGTGCGGCATCAATGCCGGCCGATACGCCTTGCAGCAGTTCGCGGGCCTTGCCCAGTACCGCTGCACCACCGGCCAGCCGGAGCAGGCCGTCGAAGCAGCGGTTGAGGGGCGCAGGCAGGCCGCGTGCCGACAGGAACTCTCGCAGTTCTGCAGCGGCCTTGCGTTGATAGATGTCAAACAGGGTGTCTTCATCGCGACCGCTGATGCCGGCAGCCGTGGTCAGGCCACGGAACAGGGCGACATGACCGAGGTCGAGATGGATGTCGCGGCAGCCGGCCAGTGTCAGCGTGTCGAGCATCAGGCGCAGGACCTCGATGTCACCGGCAACGCCGGCGTAGCCGTAAAGCTCAGCGCCGATCTGCACCGGGCAGCGCGAGGCGGCCATGCTGGCCGGGCGGGTGTTCAGCGTGGTGCCGGCATAGCAGTAACGCGCCGGGCCTTCCACGGGGATGACATGGGCATCCAGACGGGCCACCTGCGGCGTGATGTCGGCGCGGACGCCCATCATGCGGCCGGAAAGCTGGTCGGTAATCTTGAAGGTCATCAGTTCCAGATCATGTCCGGAGCCGGTGAGCAGGGATTCAAGGTGTTCCATGAGGGGCGGGAACACCAGCTGGTAGCCCCAGGCGGCAAAGGTATCAAGCAGGCGACGACGCAGCTGCTCAAGACGGGCCGCTTCGGCCGGCAGTACGTCGGCCACGCCATCGGGCAGCAGCCAGGTATCGACAGATCGGGTCATGGAGAGTCAATCGCTCACGGGCACAGCGGGGACACAAAAAAACCGAGTAGATACTCGGCTTGACGAATAGTAGCACGGGCCGGCAGTCCGGCCCAAGCCTTGCGAAGGGATTCCTCTGCCTGCTGTCCGCTTTCGTGCATGCCCTGCGTAATGAGCGGGTGGCGGCAATGGCGAACCTTGTTTCTGGTGGGCTGCGTCGCCCTTTTACACAAACGCCTGCGGTTTTTTACAGCAGGGCATGGACGAGGGGCGGTAACCAGAACGCGGTGAGCATGCCGTTCAGGCCCATGCCCAGCGCCGCAAAGGCACCGGCAGTGGGATGAATCTGGAAGGCACGTGCCGTGCCGACGCCATGCGCTGCCAGACCCATGGCAAAGCCGCGGGCCACATCACTCTTCACGCCCTTGAGCAGGGGCTCGGCCACGGCGGCACCGAGTACGCCGGAAAAGCCGACCAGTGCGGCGGCCAGCGCAATCGGCGCATGAATCTTTTCACCGATGCCGATGGCGATCGGAGTGGTCACGGCACGGGTGCCGAAAGCCAGGATGCTGTCGTGGGACAGGCCGAACAGCCAGGCCAGCCCCATGGCACTGCCGGCACCAAGCAGGGTGCCGAGCAGCAGGGTGCCGCCCAGTGGCTTGAAGGCGGCTAGCAGGCGAGGCAAGGCGTGGTAGAGCGGGACGGCCAGTGCCACGGTGGCCGGGCCCAGCATGAAATGCAGCAGGGCATTGCCCTTGAAGTAGGTCTGGTAATCCGTGCCGGTGAGCAGCAGGCCGCCAATCAGCAGTGCCAGTGCAATCATCAGTGGCGGTGCCCACACCGGTTGTCCCAGCTTCTGGAATGACCAGTTGCCCACTTCGTAAGCGGCAAAGGTGGCAATCAGCCAGGGCACCGGGGAGTGCAGCAGGTCGGCAAGGTTCATGCGGCCCCCCGTGCACGCAGCCAGCGGTCCAGTCCGTAGCCACACACCAGCAACGGAATCAGGGTCGACAGCACCATGACCAGGCCAATGCGCAGCCCTTCCTGCGCCAGCAGCGGGCCCATCGTCATGATGCCGACCGAGGCCGGCACGAAGTACAGGGTGAGGGGCCTGAGCACCACCTGGCTGACCTGGTCCAGATCCGCCGGCACGCCGCGGCGGATCACCAGGCCGGCAAACAGGATGAGCATGCCGATCACACCGCCCGGCACCGGAATTCCGGAGGCGCGGGCGATGATTTCACCGGCAAACTGGCACAGCAGCAGAATGAGCAGACCGCGAATCATCAGCAGCTGCCTTTTATTTTCCGGGACTCTTCATGTAGCGAAAGAATTCACTGTCGCCCTTGAGCACCATGACATCCGACGGTTTTACAAAGCTGGCACGATACGCCTGCAGGGAGCGGTAGAACTTGTAGAACTCCGCATCCTTACCAAAGGCCCGTGCAGAAATGGATGCGGCCAGGGCATCACCTTCACCGCGCAGCGTTTCTGCCTTGCGATAGGCTTCGGCCATCAGCACGCGCTGCTCGCGTTCGGCGTTGGCCTTGATGGTCTCGGCAATTTCGGTGCCTTGCGAGCGATGCTCACGCGCTTCGCGTTCACGTTCCGAGCGCATGCGGTTGTAGATGGATTCGGAAATGGATGCTGGGAAATCCACGCGCTTCAGGCGCACATCCACCACCTTGATGCCGAACTCCTTTACGGCAATCGCATTCAGTTCCTGCGTGAGATCCGTCATTAGCTTGTCGCGCTGGCCGGATACCACTTCATGCACGGTGCGTTCGGAGACCTTGTTTTTCAGGCCGTCTTTTGCGCGCGACATCAGCAGCAGTTCGGCCCGGCTGCGATCACCGCCGGTATTGGTGAAATAGCGCTGCACATCGGCCACGCGCCACATCACATACGCATCCACCGTGATGAACTTGCTTTCCTTGGTCAGGAAGTCGGTGCTTTCCGAATTGCTGACCTGGGTGCGCGCATCAAACTTGCGCACGTCATGCATGAACGGCATTTTTGCATGAAGACCCGGCTTGAGGTCGGCATCAATGACCTCGCCAAACTGCAGCAGCACGCCACGTTCGGTTTCCTTGATGGTGTAGAGCGCGCCATTGGCGATAATCAGAAGTACCACTGTCACGAACAGGATGTTGAAGGCACGAGGACTCATGAGCGGTTCTCCTGGCTGTTGCCGCTGCGACTGCGCACGGAGGGAGCCGGCTCGTTTGATGGCGTGGCGGCCGGGGTCAGTGCGGCGGGCGGAGTGGTTTGCGGAATCATCTTGTCGAGGGGCAGGTACAGCATCTGGTTGTTGTTGCCCTCCACCACAACCTTGCTGGTCCTGGCGAGTACGGATTCCATGGTTTCGTAATACAGGCGGCTGCGTGTGACGGCAGGTGCCTTGCGGTATTCGGTGATGAGCTGGTCAAAGCGCGACGCATCGCCGGTAGCACGGTCAACCACTTCCAGCTTGTAACCTTCGGCTTCTGCCAGCAGTCGTGCGGCCTGGCCGCGTGCTTCCGGCACAATGCCATTGGCGTAGGTTTCGGCCTGGTTTTTCAGGCGTTCCTTGTCTTCCTTGGCCTTGTTGACGTCATCGAATGCGGCCTTCACTTCTTTCGGCGGCAGTGCTTCCAGCACGTTTACGCCAGTGACGGTGATGCCGGTGCTGTAGTTGTCGAGATACTTCTGCAGGCGTGGCTGCACATCACGCGCAATGGTGGCGCGGCCCTCATTGAGGATGTTGACCAGTTTTGACGAGCCAACGACATGACGCAGTGACGACTCGGACGCCTGGATAAGGCTGGTCTCCGGTGAAGAGACCTGCATCAGGTATTTCTTGGCATCGCTGATGCGGTACTGCACCTCGAGTGAAATATCCACGATGTTGGTGTCTTCGGTAATCATGGTGGCATTCAGGGAGGCTTTTTCGACACTCTGGATGTCCACTTTCTGCACGCGATCAACCAGTGGTGGTGCCCAGTGCAGGCCGGCGGTCTGTGTGCTGTAGATTTTGCCGAAGCGGAAAATGACGGCTTCCTCGGCCTGCTTGACCGTGTAGAAACCGAACACCAGCCAGAGGGCGACGACACCACCGACGGCCCACTTGATCAGGTCGGTTTCCTTCATGCCGCCACTGCTGCCACCAGAACTGCCTCCGCTGCCGCCACCGAACAGGCCGTTCAGTTTCTTCAGCAGGTCATCCAGCCCGGGCGGGTTGCCGCCCTTGTTGCCGCCACCCCCCCAGGGGTTCGGGTTTTCGCCTTTGTTGCCAGGCTGGTTCCAGGCCATGAAGTACTCCACTGCAAAAAATCTCTCCCGGCGGGAGAAAGGGGTTGGGTAAGGGTTAACTGCGCGTCAGGTCGGAGAGTGTCACATCTTCGCGCCGTAGCAACTGTTCAAGTTCGGTGTGCGGCATGCGGACATGCAGGCTGATTTCACCATGCTCGTCACTTTCTTCGGTGATCACGGCACCGGCATCATAAAAGCGGGCGCGCAGCCGTGCCAGCTCCGGTGTCAGGTGAAGCCAGGCATCAAAGCGGTCGGGGCCAAGCCGTTCGGCAATGGCCTCGATGAGCAGGTCGACACCACGATTGTCTCGCGCCGACAGCCAGACGGCCTCGGGCACGCCAAGATCGTCGCGGTCAATGCGGGGCTCGCGCCCCTCGATGCGGTCCACCTTGTTGTAGACGAGCAGAACCGGCGCGGTTGCACCAACCTCGGCCAGGACCTCGTTCACGGCCGCGATGTGGCGGTCGCGTTCGGCACTGGCGCAATCCACCACATGCAGCAGCAGGTCGGCTTCAACCGTTTCTTCCAGGGTGGCGCGGAAGGCGTCGACCAGGTTGTGCGGCAGGTGGCGGATAAATCCCACCGTGTCGGCCAGTACCATGGGGCCAAAACCGGGCAGGTCCAGCCGGCGCAGGGTCGGGTCGAGGGTGGCAAAGAGCTGGTCGGCGGCGTACACCTCGGCATTGGTCATGCGGTTGAACAGCGTCGACTTGCCGGCATTGGTATAGCCCACCAGCGATACTGTCGGCACGGCGGCCTTCTGGCGACCGGCACGGCCCTGGGCGCGCACCTGGCGCACCTTGTCCAGTCGTTCGCTCAGGTGGACGATGCGGGCGCGCAGCAGGCGGCGGTCGGTTTCGAGCTGGGTTTCACCGGGCCCTCGCAGGCCGATGCCGCCTTTCTGGCGCTCCAGATGGGTCCAGCCACGCACCAGACGCGAGGCGAGATGGGACAGTTGTGCCAGCTCGACCTGCAGCTTGCCTTCGAAAGTGCGCGCGCGCTGGGCGAAGATGTCGAGGATGAGGCCGGTACGGTCCAGCACACGGCACTGCAGCTCGGCTTCGAGGTTGCGTTCCTGGGCCGGGCTGAGGGCGTGGTCAAACAGCACGACGTCGGCATCGGTTGCCTGGACCAGTGACTTGATTTCATCGACTTTGCCGGTGCCGGCAAAAAAGCGGGGGTCGGGACGCTGGCGATTGCCGACAATCAGGCCGACTTCCGTGACTCCGGCAGAGCTGGCCAGCAGGCGAAACTCTTCCAGATCCTCGTCCTGACGGTCGTCGCGGACATCGAGGTGAACCAGTACTGCACGTTCGCCACCTTCGTGGCGTTCAAAAAATTCCAAGGGTCGCTCTCATAAATGGCAGCGCCGCCCGCAGGCGGCGCTGCCGGGGTACAGCCGGATCAGTAGTTGGGCTGGCGATCGTCGTCAAAACCGTCGTCGGTGCCTGCTGCCGGATTGTAGGTGCCACTGGACATGGGGCCGACCGGGCCGCCGGGCACGGTGCTGCGCGGGTTGCGGGCCGGCACCACGGTGGAAATGGCGTGCTTGTACACCATCTGGCTCACGGTGTTCTTGAGCAGCACGACATACTGGTCAAACGATTCGATCTGGCCTTGCAGCTTGATGCCGTTGACCAGAAAGATGGATACGGGAATGCGTTCTTTACGAAGGGCGTTCAGGAAAGGATCCTGCAGGGTTTGTCCCTTGGACATGATGGTTCTCCATTGCGATGAGCCCAAGCCGGGCTCGAAAAAAGTCATAAAACAGCGCAAAAGTCGCCCAAAACGGGCGCCGCAAAGGCAATCAAGTACGGGTAGCTGGCAAGCGCATCCTGCGGCGTCGCCTGGAATCCGGTCGTTAACACGCTCACGGTAAGGCTAATGTGCGGTCTGCCTCCCATTTTTTCAAGAGCCGTCCGGCCAGACCGGGCTCGGCGGCATCATGCCATTCGGCGGGAAAGCGCCGGAGCCAGGTGTACTGGCGCTTGGCCAGCTGGCGGGTGGCATAGATGCCGCGCAGGCGCATTTCGCCAGCGTCGATCTCACCCTCCAGGTGCGACCAGACCTGGGCATAGCCCACGGCCCGCATCGACGGCAGGTCGGCATGCAGCCCGGGACGGGCACGCAGGCGGGCCACTTCGTCGATCAGGCCCTGCTCCAGCATGACGTCAAAGCGGTGCTCGATACGGGCATGCAGGATGCTGCGGTCCGGTGGCGATACGGCCAACTGGGTCAGGCGAAAGGGCGGGGGGGCTGGCGGCGCCTGCTCGGCGTGCCATTGTGACAGCGGTTTGCCGGTGAGCTCCCAGACTTCGAGCGCGCGTTGCAGGCGCTGGCTGTCATTGGGCTGGAGACGGGCCGCCGTCACCGGGTCGACCTCGGCCAGGCGGGCATGCATGGCCGGCCAGCCCTTCGCGGCGGCCTCGGCCTCCAGCCGGGCGCGCAGGTCCGGGTCGGCCTCGGGCATGGCCGCCAGTCCTTCCAGCAATACCTTGAAGTAGAGCATGGTGCCGCCAACCAGCAGGGGAATCCGGCCGGCAGCAGTAATGCGGGCCATTTCCAGCAGCGCGTCACGGCGAAACTCGGCGGCGGAGTAGGCGTCGGCCGGGTCGCGGATATCAATCAGCCGGTGCGGTGCACGTGCCAGGGTGGCGGCATCAGGCTTGGCGGTGCCGATGTCCATGTCGCGATAGACCATGCCCGAATCAACGGAAATGATGTCGAACGGACCACGCTCCACCAGTTCGATGGCGAGCGCGGTTTTGCCCGAGGCGGTAGGCCCCATGAGCAGGATGGCAGGCGGGAGATGAGCAGACATGGCCGCATTGTACGCGATCCGGCCATGTCTGCGCCGGCTCAGGCCGGGTCGGTATCCGGAACGGGCAGCCAGCGCTGCAGCATGGCGGTCAGCTCGCTGATGCGGACGGGCTTGGGCAGATAGTCATCCATGCCGGCTTCCAGGCAGCGTTCCCGGTCACCACGAATGGCATTGGCGGTCATGGCGATGACGGGCAGGCGCCGTTCGGTCGTCTGCCGTTCACGCAGGCGGCGGGTGGCTTCAAAGCCATCCATGACGGGCATCTGGCAGTCCATCAGGATCAGGTCGTAAGGCAGGCGTTCGAGTGCAGCCAGTGCTTCGGCGCCGTCGCCGGCGACATCGGCATGCAGGCCCAGCCGTTTCAGCATTTCGGCAGCCACCAGCTGGTTCACCGGGTTGTCTTCCACGACCAGAATGCGGGCGCGGGCCAGGGCGGCCGGCCCGGTGCGTGTGGGTGCGGGGGCCGTGATTTCCCGGGATGCGGGCAAGACACCGGCATCGAACGGCAGTGACAGGTGAAACCGGGTGCCGATGCCGGGCTGGCTGCTGACCGTGATGCGGCCGCCCATGTGTTCGGCAAGCCGTCGGGAAATGCTCAGGCCCAGGCCGGTGCCACCATAACGACGGGTGGTCGAGGCATCGGCCTGGGTAAAGGGCGAGAACAGGTTGGGCAGCAGGTCAGCCTCGATACCGATGCCGGTATCGATGACCTCGAAACACAGCCAGTGACGGCCATCGACATCACTGCCTTCGTTGAAACAGCGCAGGGTGACGCTGCCGGCGGCGGTGAACTTCACGGCATTACTGATCAGGTTGGCCAGAATCTGGCGCAGGCGGGTGGGGTCGCCACGCAACTGGTGCGGAATGTTGCTGCCCATGACCAGTGTCATGTCCAGGTTTTTTTCACGGGCCATTTCCCGGTGCAGGTCGAGGGCCTCGTGACAGACCGGGTGCGGATCAAAGTCCACTGGCTCCAGCTCCAGTTTGCCGGCCTCGATCTTGGAAAAGTCCAGCACGTCATTGAGCAGGTGCAGCAGTGATTCGCCGGACAGACGCGCCAGCTCCACAAGTCGACGCTGCTCGGCATCCAGTCCGGTGTCCAGCAACAGGCCGTTGAGTCCGATCACGCCATTCAAGGGCGTGCGGATTTCGTGACTCATGGTGGCAAGGAAATCCGATTTGGCGCGGTTGGCTTCCTCTGCCAGCAGCTTGGACCGCTGTTCGGCGGAGAGTGCTTCGGCCAGTGCATCTGCCTGTCGGCTAATAATGGTTTTTTGCGTCTGCAATTCGAGAATGTGGCGGTTACTGGAGGCTCGGGATGCAAAGCCGATGCCGGCGCACAGAAACACCATCACCATGCGGGCAAAGATTTCAAACCCGTGGCTGGGCGAGAACTCCGGCGTGAGTTGCCAGAACTGTTCGCTCAGAACCGGCAGCAGCATGCTGAGACTGCAGATGACGGCCCAGATCAGGGTGGCGCGCAGGCTGCCGACATACGACACCGCCAGCGGAATCAGGGCGATATACCAGGGCACAAACGAACTGGCTTGTCCCATCAGCATTGTGACCAGCAGGATGCCAAGCACATTCAGTCCGGCGGCCAGATGACAGGCAACGTCATAGCGCCATTGCTCGCCGGTTTTTAACAGCCAGTGACGCAGCCACAGGCTTGCAATTACCTGCGCGGTGTCAATGATGCCGATGCGCCAGTAGATTCCCGAAAAAATGCAGTAAAGGCTGTAGATGCCCCAGCCGAGTGCGATCAACAGCAGCAGCAGGCTGCTGCGGCGCAGGTCTTCATGCGGAGCGAGGGGGCGGAGTGGAACAGAGCGGAGATCTGCCACGGTAACGTCCTTTTATTGTCGTTGTATTTTCCGTGCGGTGTCGCCGGAAATATTTCCTTTGTTATTTTTTTTAGCGGCCGCGCAGGAACAGCTTGTCCAGGTCGTTCATGGTCAGGCGTGTCCATGTCGGCCGGCCATGATTGCACTGGCCGGCGCGTTCGGTGGCCTCCATGTCGCGCAGCAGTGCATTCATTTCGGTAATGCTGAGTGCGCGTCCGGCACGAACGCTGCCATGACAGGCCATGGTGGCCAGCAACTCGTTCTGGGTCTCCTCGATGCGACGCGTATTGCCATGCACGGCCAGATCGGCCAGCACGTCACGCACCAGTGCTTCGGCGCGCGCCTGTCCCAGCAGCGTGGGAACGGCACGTACCAGCAAGGTTTCGGGCCCCATGCGCTCCAGTTCAAAACCGAGGCGATGGAAAAAGCCGGTATCGTTTTCGGCCAGATCGGCTTCGCGTGTGCTGACGGCCAGCGATAGTGGCACCAGCAACGGCTGCGAGGCCAGCGTGTTTTCGTTGAAGTTCTGCTTCAGGCGCTCGTAGGTGATGCGCTCATGTGCCGCATGCATGTCGACGATGATCAGGCCTTCTGCACTTTGCGCCAGTATGTAAATGCCGTGCAACTGGGCAATGGCAAAACCGAGCGGAGGTGCTTCGCCGGGCGTGTTTTCCTGTGCCA
>JBASJP010000348.1:0-2246 GCA_049655345.1 Moraxellaceae bacterium | reverse complement strand
TAACCCTTCAATCTTCAGCTTACGAGGCATGTGCAATCTCCTGACCGAGAAAAGCCGCTACCGCGCCATCTTCACTGGCAAGGGGAATTTCAATCATTCCTTTCCAAAGAAAAGTATCGCGCTGATGAGAAAACAACCCAAACCAGTATCTGGTTTGATTCACGATATGAATCGGGTGGGCCCGGAGATCTACAAAGTATGCATCGCATTTGTAGAGCTTTTTGGTCGTTTCCGGATCAAAGAGATCTGGCCTAGAGTTGATGAATTGTATCCAAAGTTCCGGATCTGACAATTCTTGCGGCCTGACAGAAAAAGTAATGACATCGACATCACTTGGCGCACGCCCTCGAATTGCCTCGCAGTCCTCCACAAAACTGCCATCAACCCATTGAAATCCGACATCTATCCCAACGGCTCTAAGCGCGGCCCTATACGCGACAAGCCCTTGCAATATCTCTCGCCGAGGAGCAGACGTGGAGTAACGTTGTGCGACCTCCATTAAATCTGCTCGATATGGCGCTACTGCTGCGGGATCCTGCGGTGTTCCTTCCGGCACAAACGGAGGGAGCACGCCATCATGGCTGTTGCTTGGGATCACGGCTCTCTCTCCTCAAATGCATAGCCTTAATTAGGCATCAGAAGAGACGCCTTCAAATGCTTCACTTCTGGCATCTAATCCGATTTTTTTGTTATAACCCGTTGAATCACATCAAGGCAGAAGCGGGGAAGGCACACCAACTCACTTTGACAACTACAGCACCTGTCCTTGGTGACATCAGGCGGGAACAAGCATCGAACATACCCAATCCGGCAGCGCAGTACCAGCCCGCTCATAGAGCAGCGTAACTGTCGCTAATGCTGTTACGGATTATGCCCTTGCTCCACTGATCACGAAGTCACAGGCTGCGATCACACGAAAACGCCTGCGGAGGCCAATGGCCCCGGCCCCGCACACCGTTTAATAATTCAGTGTAAGCGTGTGGCAGACATCATCCGGCGTTTGCCATACGGCATCCTGGCCTGCCGCCGTTCATACATCCATCTTCGTCACCTTGCCATTCACCAGGAACAAGGTTGCCGTTTCACTGATCACGTCATCTGACGTACGCCAGACACCATCTGCACCGGCTGCATCGTAGTTGATACGCTGCATGCCGCCAGCAACGGGATGCATGACAGTTCGCCAGGTCATAACGCCCTGTCTGGCTGCGCCAAAAGCACCCACTGGTGCCGGCACCGAGAAAGTCTCAACAAGCGAAAGCGCACCCGCAGTGTTGTAGTGGAACTCCTTATAGCCATCCACGTTTTCATCCGGATGCCCCAGATCGCCACTGAATGAAAGCCGCGCCAAACGACTGCGTCCTTCACCGGTATATGACGGCATATACTGCTTGCCCGCATACATCCGGTGATTCGAGTAGATATCCAGCCCGGCGTACGGGTTGTAAACAAGATCATCGATACCCGTACAATTCACCGTACAGGAGGTATTGGCAGGGATTGCATAACCCATATCAGCACAATCGGGATTACAGGCACGAATGCCGCCATCGTAACCATAATAGCTGGCGTACACGACTGCATCCCCGTACATGGACAATCCGGGCCATCCCAGCAACTCCATCAGAATCAGAGCGGTCGGTGATGCAGTGACAGAGTAAATAAGTTCCTGTGGCTTCATGCCACCCTGAATACCAACATCAACCCGGCTTATTGCAGGCCGAAGCAGAAAACAGGCACCGGCTGAAACAGCATCCAGTTGCTCCGGCCAGAAGAAATCTGCCTGCTGCAGACGCTCATCAATTTTCTCACCGTGGGCGTAAGAACAGGTGGTACGCGCAGTGTGCAGGTCATCGTCCGTACCCCAGACCGTATCCTGCCCCTCGTACTGAAACGTATCCACAACCATCCGCATGGCGCCATCCTGCGTAATGCGGTGAAACGCCAGCATCCGGCCGCTTGCCTTGTCACGAATCTCCACCGACTTCACACCGGTCACCGACAGGGCATTCGCACCGCCACCGGACTGGCCGTCCGAGTCGCCACCACATCCTGCCATCATTGCTGCCGAAAGCAGCAGTACCAGCCATCCTGAAAGCTTGCGCACGCGATTCATTCCTGACATTACAAAAGGCGGGCATTATTACCCGAACAGCAACGCCAGGTACACGCGCTCACTCCGCCAGCTTCAAGTAACTGATATCCGGATTGACCAGCTTTTTCTCTTCGCGAATCTCATCCAGCGG
>JBASJP010000347.1:0-2510 GCA_049655345.1 Moraxellaceae bacterium | reverse complement strand
TACTGCCCATGCAGCCAGCGTTAGTACGGTCTTGTGCGCTACATGCTGGGCAAACAGGTCATTAAGCGTCAGAAAGCCGGTGGTGATGGCCAGAGTGAGCAGCACAAAGCCGGTACCAATCAGGCTGAACAGCAGGCTCTCCATGGTTTGCAGAGGGGGCAATGCATTCATCAGACCCTGCTTGTGTGTACGCAGGTGCCTGTCCTGAACTGCAACAAGAAGCGCTTGCGCTGCTGCAATGGTCAGCACGCTGTACGCCAGTATAGAGAGGAGTATGTGTGATTCTGCACCCGAAGAGAGTGTGCCAGGCGTGTACGTCGATGGAGCAAACAGTGACAGTGTCAGGCCCAGTATCGCCAGCGGGAATGCCGCAACAGTGATGCTGATGATCGGTTTGTAGAGGCTCATGCCGATAGCCAGGGCGGCAATCAGCCAGCCCACCAGTGAGCTGATATGGAAAAGTCCGAGATCAAGGCCGGTGGGCTGATAAATATGTGCATGAATGGAAATCAGGTGCAACGGCAGCGCAAGGCCACCCAGCGCCTGTATGACCGGGGCGCGTGGCTTTTCACGACGAAGCAGTTGGCGGCCCAGCATGGCGCTGGCCACGGTGTACAACAGGGCGGCGGCAATGCCGGCCAGTGTTGCATTCATGATGCGACGATTCCTTGTTTCGGTAGCAGGATGACGAAGGTAGCGATGGCTGCCGAGACGAGTCGGAAGTGTGGCACAAGGGGCGGATATTTTGAAGGGAATGCCCCCCTGCGCTTGCTCCCCTCCCTGCTGGGGGCATGATTACCAGTTAAGGGCTGCCTCCAGGGTCAGACTTCGTCCTGCCTGCGGCAGATCACCAGGAATAGGCGCGACCGTGCTGGTTTCAGGACCTCTGCTGGCTTCCTGTACATTGGCATCAAACAGGTTGCGTCCGGTCAGGCTCAGACTGCCTCGGGGCCATTGCTTGCGCGCTGTCAGGTCAAACGTGGTGTAGCCATCCATCGGTGCCCGTGAGTCACCGGCCTGTCGTTTGCTTTCACTAACCCATACAAGTTGTGGGGTCAGTTGCCATCGTGGCAGAAACTCCCAGATCATGCGGAGACTGGCATCGGCACTGGGTGCCAGCCCCAGTGGAGCGCCAGTGATTTCTTCCCGGGTTTGCTGATGGCTGTAATTGGCCAGTATCTGGAGAGTGCTGCTCCAGTCGTGGCGCAGCTCGGTTTCCAGTCCTGTGCCTTCAATGGCGCCGGTATTGCGGGCAGTAAAGGTACTGTTGCCAGGGTCACTGACGAAATCGATAAAGTCATTAATATGAAAATGATAGAAATTGATGTCCCACGTCCATGACTCATGAGGACGCCATGAAAACCCTGCTTCCAGGCTTTCAAGTGTTTCCGGTTCCAGATCGGGGTTGCCAAGTGCGACTGGGTTGCTCGTGGCATAGAGCTCAAAAAAAGCAGGCGCACGAAATGCCTCGCCATAGAGCAGCTTGGTGGTCAGTGTCGGGCTTGTGTTCCAGACTACGGCAAGGCGGGGATTGGTGGCGCCGCCAAAGTCGGAGTAGTGGTCGTGGCGAAGTCCGGCCGTCAGGGTCCAGTCTGTTGCCATCTGCCACTCATCCTGCACGAAAACATGGGAATTGGTTCTCTGGTTTTCGGGCAAAAAGGCTTCCGGGGAGTCGCTGACATCCTGTAGTCCACCCGGGCGTGGCTGTGGAACCGGATTGCCTGGTAGCAGAACATAGTTGACCACATCGGTTGTCTTGAAAATGTCTCCCCAGTAGTAGCCGCCACCAATTCGCACCTGATGTCCTTTCCAACCCTTGTAAAGGGCAGTGAGGTGGATGCGGGCGTTTTCTTCAGATAACTCGGGTGTCTGCAGTACGCCTTCGGGGAACTGGCCAAATGCACCGGGAGGAAATTGCCGGATGGACGTAGGGTTGCGGAAGTCGCTGTACAGGTAGCTGATCTGGCTTTCAACATCCCAGTTTTGGCGGATGTCAGGGGCACTCCAGGTCAGGTCGACGTTGCTACGGTGGTGAGGAAAGCGGGCTCCCGGATCCAGCGACTCGTTGATGCCCTGTGCGGTTTCTCCTTCGCTGCGCCGGTGACTCATGCGCAGCCGGAAATCGTTCCATACAAGGTCGGTGCGAGCGTCGAAATTCTTCCAGGCAAGATTGGCTGGCCCTGGGGCATAGGAGGCACTGGTGCCCAGAAGTGCATCGAGGCTGCTCTGGTAGTCGGCATTGATGACTGGGTCATCACCGTCACTGCTGGCATATGACAATGAAATGAGGGCACGTACCGGGCCAATGGAGCCAGCCTGTTGCAATGATGCTTTTGGAGTGTTGAAACTGCCATAAGCGAGGGTTGCCTGGCCGCCCTGCATGTCTTCAGGTCGTTTGGTGATGATGTTGATGACCCCCGCAAAGGCATCGGCTCCATAGATGGCCGAGCCGGGGCCACGGATGATCTCCACGCGCTCGATCATTTGAACGGGTAAGCCGCTCATGCCAA
>JBASJP010000346.1:0-32335 GCA_049655345.1 Moraxellaceae bacterium | reverse complement strand
GTCCTGCACTGCCTCCCAGCGCTCTCCCAGCTTGTCTTGCCACCCATCCATCAATGCCAGATCCGCCTGAATTCCGGGCCCGGGCCGGACATAGAAAAGAGAGATATGAGAAAGAGTCTCATCAGTCACCGGGCCGCTCATTCTAACCATACGACAGGCCGGGTGGCATCATTCATCCCCACCAGCCACTGCTTTATTTTTGCACCTGCAAGACCGGAGCCGGACCAGACACAGAGACTGGATAGTTGCTCCAAAGGCATTTAGGATTCCTGCCCCATGAAAATACTGCCAATCACCCTGCTGTTGCTTGCCCTGCTACTGACAGTGCCCGGCGTGCTTCTGCTTCGCCAGACCCCACTCCTGCATCAGATTGCGGGGATTGTCCTGATGCTGATGGCAACGGCCAGCGGATATACCGGCGGCCGTCTGCTGCTTGCCAGTCCGCCGCCCCCCTCCCCTTCATTTATACTCAAACAGCCCGATGGCCACTTTCAGGTCATCCGGCCGGAGGAACTCCCTGCCGCACTGGCATTGGCGAAAGGACAGACAGTGATGCTGGAGTTCTATGCAGACTGGTGTCCCAGTTGCATCAAGTGGAAGCAGGAGGTCTTCAGCCGAAAGGATGTACAAGAGGCAATGCGCCCGCTGGTGCTCCTTCAGATTGATGCATCCGAGCTCACCCCAGCCACCCAGGCCACCCTTGCGCTGTATCAGCTACCCGGCCTGCCCGCCATACTGATCTTTGACCATAATGGCATCGAACAGCGGGAGCTCAGACTCCTGGGGGAAATGACGGCAGAGGAGTTCAAGAGCTGGATCAGATCCCGGTTACTGCCTGTTCGGTCATAATCCTGACATGGACTTGCCCGCACTCTTTCGGTATCTTCCTGACAAATACCGGCAAGTTAACTGCAAATGACGTGTTTTAAGTGATCACATCCTTTGTTGCAAATCATCGACGAAAGTAACTTGGCTCATGGAAATCGCTGCGGCAATATCCAGAACCACAAAGTCACACCCGGGCAGTTGAAGCAGACTGCCAACCGGATCAGCCAGGGAAGCTACTCTTACAATGCCTCAGATTCTTGTCCTTAATGGCCCAAACCTGAACCTGCTGGGCACACGCGAACCGGGAATCTACGGTGCTGATACGCTTGACAGCATCAACGCCGACCTGATGATGCGTGCCGCCGAAGCAGACCTGACGCTGGAGTGCCAGCAAAGCAACCATGAAGGCGTCCTTGTTGATCGCATTCATGCTGCCCGTCAGGATGGCACCCGCTTCATCCTGATCAATCCCGGTGCATTTACCCACACCTCGGTCGCACTGCGCGATGCCCTGCTCGCCGTGAATATCCCGTTTGTCGAAATCCATCTTTCCAATGTGCATGCCCGCGAATCATTCCGGCAGCACTCCTATTTCTCTGATGTGGCTGTCGGCGTGATTTGCGGACTTGGTCCCCAGGGTTATGCCCTGGGCCTGGCCTTTGCCGTGAATCGCCTGAAGCAGAAGTCCTGACATTTTTTGATTAACCCCAATTTGTGAGACCGTTACATGGATATCCGCAAGGTCAAGAAACTCATCGAACTGCTGGAAGAGTCCGGAATTGATGAGCTGGAAATTACCGAAGGCGAAGAGTCGGTACGTATCTGCCGCCACCGCCCGGCCTCGTCCACTCATGTCGTCAGTGCGCCCGCCCCGGTTGCCATTGCAGCTGCCCCTGCAGCACAGCCCGCAGCAGACGCAGGGCAAGGCCCGGCACCAGCTGCCGTTGAGCCGGCCACGCGTGGCTTTGTCCAGCGTTCGCCGATGGTTGGCACTTTTTATCGTGCAGCATCGCCAGGCGCCGAATACTTTGCCGAGGTCGGTCAGACCGTCAAGAAAGGTGATGTGGTCTGCATCCTGGAAGCCATGAAAATGATGAACCAGATCGAGGCAGAACAGGGTGGCGTGATTGAAAGCATCCTGGTGGAAAACGGCCAGGCCGTAGAGTTTGACCAGCCACTCTTCACTATCGTCTGACGCGGGACTGCCACCATGCTAGAAAAGGTAGTCATCGCCAATCGCGGGGAAATTGCCCTGCGTATCCTGCGCGCCTGCAAGGAAATGGGCATTCGTACCGTCGCCGTATACTCCAAGGCTGACCGCGACCTGCTGCATGTTCGCCTGGCAGACGAGGCCGTATGTATCGGTCCTGCTGCATCCAAGGACAGTTATCTCAATATTCCTGCGCTGATTTCTGCCGCCGAAGTGACTGATGCCCAGGGCATCCATCCCGGCTACGGCTTTCTGGCAGAAAACGCTGACTTTGCCGATGCAGTTGAATCGTCCGGCTTCACTTTCATTGGTCCTCGCGCAGAAACCATTCGCCTGATGGGCAACAAGGTGTCCGCCATTGAGGCCATGAAAAAGGCTGGCGTGCCTACCGTGCCTGGCTCGGACGGTGCAGTAACCGAAGAGAATGCCCTGGCCGTTGCCAAGCGCATCGGTTACCCGGTGATCATCAAGGCAGCAGCGGGCGGTGGTGGTCGCGGCATGCGTGTGGTGCATACCGAGTCAGCCCTGCTCAACTCGCTGTTTGTGACACGCTCGGAAGCCCTCGGGGCCTTCGGTGATGACACGGTCTATATCGAAAAATTCCTGGAGCATCCACGTCATGTGGAAATCCAGATACTGGGAGACGGCAAGGGCAAGGCCATTCACCTTGGCGACCGCGATTGCTCGCTCCAGCGCCGTCACCAGAAGGTGGTTGAAGAGGCCCCTGCCCCGCACATCCCCGAAAAAGTCCGAAACCGCGTCGCCGAGTCCTGCGTCAAGGCCTGCGAACACATGAAATACCGTGGTGCAGGTACCTTTGAATTTCTGTACGAAAACGAGCAGTTTTATTTCATTGAAATGAACACGCGCGTACAGGTTGAACATCCCGTCACGGAAATGGTGACCGGCGTTGACATCATCAAGGAGCAGTTGCGTGTCGCAGCCGGACTTGGCCTGTCACTGACCCAGAAAGACGTGGTCATCCGTGGCCATGCCATCGAGTGCCGCATCAATGCGGAAGATCCGAAGACCTTCATGCCCTGCCCCGGCAAGGTCAACTACTTCCACGCACCTGGCGGTCCCGGCATCCGCATGGATACCCACCTCTATTCCGGTTACAGCGTACCGCCCAACTACGACTCGCTGATCGGCAAGCTGATTGCCTACGGCCCAAGCCGTGATGTCGCGTTTGCACGCATGCGCAATGCCCTGGACGAGATCGTGGTGGAAGGCATCCGCAGCAATATTCCGCTGCACCGCGATGAAATCATGCGGGATGCCAACTTTGCGCGTGGTGGCGTCGACATCCACTATCTGGAAAAGAAACTCGGTCTTTGACCAATCCCAGAAACCCGATGTATCTGTAAAAACGGAGTGCAGGTGACTACACTCCGTTTTTACATTCTTCCCCCCGGAATCCGTTCATGAGCTGGCTGCAACTTAAAATCGACACCACCAAGGCCCAGGCACCCGTTCTGGAAGAGCTGCTGGAAACCCTTGGCGCTGCTGCCGTACTCATGGAAGACTCCGCTGACCAGCCCTTGCTGGAGCCGCCACCAGGGGCCACCCCGCTGTGGGATGCCACCCGCGTGATCGGCATCTTCACCGTGGACTCGGAAATGGATGCCATCATCGAGTTCCTTGAGGGCCAGCTTGGCGAGGCGCTTCCGCCCCATCGCGTCGAGGTACTGGAGGACAAGGACTGGGTTCGCGCCTGGATGGATCACTATCACCCCATGCGTTTTGGTGACCGCCTCTGGGTTGTCCCCAGCTGGACGCCACCGCCGCAGCCCGATGCCGTCAATCTGTTGCTGGATCCGGGGCTGGCCTTTGGCACCGGCACACACCCGACCACCGCGCTCTGCATGGAGTGGCTGGACAGCCTCGACCTGCAGGGCAAGACCGTGATCGATTATGGCTGCGGTTCCGGCATTCTTGCTGTCGCAGCGCTGCTGCTGGGGGCAAAGGAGGCTTGGTGTGTCGACAATGATCCGCAGGCTCTGACCGCCACGCGCAACAATGCCGAACATAACGGGGTGGGTGAGCGGGTTCACGTTTTCATGCCGGACGACATGCCGGACATGCAGGCAGATGTTATTGTCGCCAATATACTGGCCGGGCCGCTGGCCATGCTGGCCCCGGTGATGGCGGCACACAGCCATGCCGGTACGCACATCGCCCTCTCCGGCATTATCCGCCCGCAAGTGGACGAGCTGCGTGAGGTTTACGGCGAGTGGTTCGACATGGATGGGCTGGCCATAAAAGAAGAAGACTGGTGTCGCCTGTCAGGTATTCGCCGCGCCTGAAGGCCAGACGAATGCAATGGTGACTGTCAAAATCCGTTGCCAGACAGTAGATTTACATGAGCCGGCTGAATTCCGCGCGCAGGGACGAAGGACACAAAGATGACCGATGCCAAGCAGACCAAATGCCCACATTGCAGCAGCACTTTCCGTATCAGTGATGCCCAGCTCGCCGCCAAGGGTGGCAGCGTTCGCTGTGGCTCATGCCTGCAGGTTTTCAGGGCTGACCAGCATCTGGTCGGTGCCGGTGTACCCCAAAGTGCACCGGCAGCACCCGCCGCCGCAAAACCCAAAAACAAAGGCCCCGCCGACGAGTCATGGGCACTTGACCTGATCAACGAGAAAGGCAAGACCGGGGCCGCAGAGCTGGAAAGCGATGACAGCTTCGGTTTCAGCGATGACGAAGTGGACGCTTTTATCGGCAGTGATGCCGATGTCGCCACTCCACCACAGGGCAAGAGCCTGCGCTTTGATGACGAGCTGAATGACTTGCTCGACGAGGCCGGGGAAGGACTGCCTCAGTCAACGACAGAGCACACAGACCGGATCAGTGAAAGTGCTGACGAGTCCTGGGCCAAGGATATCCTTTCCGAGCTGGCCGATGAGGAGAAGCACGGCAACAAGAAATATGGCATGGAGCTTATAGACGACAAGGGTAAAAAGGCACCCAAGAATCCCCGTATGGCAGCAGCCATGGGCCACAAGACCGATGCCGAGGAAGACATCTTTGCCGCCCTTGGTGCCAAACCGGCTACTTCGAGCAAGACACCACCTGCCGCCACACGCCCAGCCGATGACTTTCTCAGTGACGACGCTGACGTGCTTGGATTTCTTGACGAGGACAACCTCAGTGGAGGAACCGCCCCTGCTGCATCAGGCAACGCCAATGTTGCCAACCCTTTCTCGCTTGATCGTCCTCTGGCCCACGTGGATGCTCCCGTCGTACTCAAGCAGCGCCGTGATCCCATCGACTGGGCGCGCTTGCTGACATGGTCATTTCTCTGTCTTGTTGCCATTGCAATGTTTGTGGCGCAATACATTTATTTCAACTTCGAAACGCTGGCAATCGCCCCCTCAACGCGCCCTGTCTTTGAAAAAGCCTGCGTTCAACTGGGATGCCGCCTGCCCGATATCCCAGATCCGACCCGGCTGAAGGTCAAGGAGCTGGTCGTTCGCAAGCACCCCAAGGCACCGGATGCCCTGCAGGTGGATGCCATCCTGAAAAACGAAGCCCCGTTTGCGCAGCCTTTCCCGGCACTGAAGCTGCAATTCACCAACAGCCAGGATGAGATTGTCGCCAGTCGGGTATTGCGCCCGGGCGAGTATCTGGCTGGTGAAGCTGCCTTCCTGCGCCGCATGCCCCCGGAAACCCCAATCCGTATTTCCCTCAGCATCGTGGATCCCGGCAAGGAAGCCGTCAGCTATTCGTTGACCACCGTGGAATAGCGCACGACCCGCCGGGCGGTACATCGCCCGGCTTTGCGCCCGCCAGCGGGGCGGCTATCATCCGCGCCCCGCTATCGAGTCGGCGTCATGCTCACACCCGTCACCATAGGTCCCTATACACTGGACACCCCTATTGCCCTGGCTCCCATGGCAGGGGTGACGGATCGTCCTTTCCGGCAGTTATGCCGGCAATGGGGCGCAGGCCATGTCGTGTCTGAAATGGTGGCATCGGATACCCGTTTGTGGAACTCGCGCAAGTCGTCCACACGCCTTGACTACTCCGGGGAACCTGCCCCCCGTACCGTCCAGATCGTTGGCTATGATGCCGGCATGATGGCCGATGCGGCTCGCGCCTGTGTCGACCTCGGCGCGCAGATCGTAGACATCAACATGGGCTGTCCAGCCAAAAAAGTCTGCAACCGTCTTGCTGGCTCCGCCCTGATGCAGGATGAAGGGCTGGTGGCAGAAATCCTTGCGGCCGTCGTTGGCGCCGTGAATGTACCCGTCACCCTGAAAACACGCACAGGCTGGGATCGTGAACACCGCAACGGCGTTCGTATTGCACGTATTGCCGAAGACTGCGGCATACAGTTACTGGTGATGCACGGACGCACACGGGCAGACAAGTACATGGGGGCCGCTGAATACGACACGATCGCAGCTGTCAAGCAGTCCGTACAAATTCCTGTATTCGCAAATGGTGATATCGACTCGGCGGAAAAGGCCGAAATGGTGCTTGTCCGCACCGGATGCGATGGTATTATGATCGGCCGCGGCGCTCATGGGCGGCCGTGGATTTTTCGCGAGATCATTCATTTCCTTCGTACCCGGGAACACCTGCCGCCGCCATCGCCGGACGAGGTGCGACACACCATTCTTGGGCATCTGGAAGATCTCTACGCGTTTTACGGTGAATTCCAGGGTTTGCGCTTTGCCCGCAAGCACATGGGCTGGTACGCAGCGTACCTGCCAGATGGTGCAGCAATGTCGCGTTTTTTCAACAAACTGGAGTCGTCGGACCAGCAACTGGCCTTTGCCCGTGACTATTTCGGGCGTCTTGCAAATGGAGAGGTAAGAGCGGCATGAACAGCTTGAACATGGACCCGTCACTTCTCAGTGAAATCAGCAGTAATGGCATGGACATTTCCACATTGAAACAACAGTTTACGTCCAGTCCCAGTCCCGCGCAGAAGACCCTGCGTGATCACGTCGAATACGCCATGCGTAACTACTTCGCCAATCTGAACGGCGAACAGGTCACGAATGTGTATGACATGGTACTGGCAGAAATCGAAGGCCCGCTTCTTGAGGTCGTGCTGGAATACACCCGCGGCAACCAGACCCGCGCATCCGAAATCCTCGGACTGAATCGCGGAACTCTGCGCAAGAAGCTGAAAGACCACGGCCTGATGTAAGTCAGGCTGTACCGGCAAAAAGGGCGATGAGCGCCCTTTTTTATTTGCAGATTTTTGTGCCAGGCACGTCTGCAGGCAGGAAGCAAAAATCCTTTTCCCCCGCATTGTGCAATCGAGTGCATCATGACCCAGACCGTCAAACAGGCCCTGATATCCGTTTCCGACAAGACCGGCATTGTCGAGTTTGCCCGCGACCTCTCCGCCGCTGGCGTGAAGTTGCTGTCCACCGGCGGCACCTTCAAGCTGCTCAAGGACAATGGCATTCCGGTCACCGAAGTCTCTGACCATACCGGCTTCCCCGAAATGATGGATGGTCGGGTCAAGACACTGCACCCGAAGATCCATGGCGGCATCCTGGGACGTCGCGGTCAGGATGATGCAGTAATGGCCGAGCACGGCATCAGCGGTATTGATCTGGTCGTGGTTAACCTTTACCCCTTTGCGGCCACTGTCTCCAGGCCAGACTGCACCCTGCCTGATGCCATCGAAAACATCGACATTGGCGGCCCGACCATGGTGCGCTCTGCTGCCAAGAATCATGCCCATGTGGGTATTGTCGTGAACGCGGCCGACTATGGTCGCGTACTGGCTGAAATCAGGGCCAATGGCGGCCTGTCCTTCGAAACCCGCTTTGATCTGGCCGTAAAGGCCTTTGAACACACGGCCGGCTATGACGGCATGATCGCCAACTATCTCGGTGCCCTGGTGGGTGAAAAGAAGGCTGACCTGTCGGCCCGTGACACCTTCCCCCGCACCTTCAACACCCAGTTCTTCAAGGCACAGGAGCTTCGCTACGGTGAGAACCCGCACCAGCGTGCAGCTTTCTATACCGAAGCCGCCCCGAAAGAAGCCTCCGTTGCCACGTCTAAACAGCTGCAGGGCAAGGAGCTTTCCTACAACAACATCGCCGATACCGATGCGGCGCTGGAGTGCGTGAAGTCCTTTGCCAAACCCGCCTGTGTGATCGTGAAGCACGCCAATCCCTGTGGCGTCTCCGTGGTACTGGAAAACGAAGGCGGCATTCGCAAGGCCTATGACCTGGCCTATGCCACTGACACCGAATCCGCGTTTGGCGGCATCATTGCCTTCAATCGCGAGCTGGATGCCGAGACGGCCAAGGCGATTGTTGATCGCCAGTTTGTGGAGGTCATCATTGCCCCGAAGATTTCTGCTGAGGCCCTTGCCATCACCGCCGCCAAACAGAATGTGCGCGTGCTGGAATGTGGCGAACTGCCGGCAATTGACGCTCGCAGCTCGCAGTGGGACTTCAATCGCGTGACTGGCGGCCTGCTCGTGCAGGATCAGGACCTGGGCATGATCAAGGAATCCGATCTCAAGATCGTGACCAAACGCGCCCCGACCGAAGCAGAAATCCATGACCTGATCTTCGCCTGGAAAGTTGCCAAATACGTCAAGTCCAACGCCATCGTCTACGCAAAGAATCGCCAGACCATCGGCGTCGGTGCCGGCCAGATGAGCCGTGTGAACTCGGCCCGCATTGCCGCCATCAAGGCCGAGCACGCCGGCCTGCAGGTTGCCGGTGCCGTCATGGCTTCTGACGCCTTTTTCCCGTTCCGCGACGGCATCGACAATGCTGCCAAGGTGGGCATCAAGGCCGTCATCCAGCCCGGCGGATCCATGCGTGATGCCGAAGTGATTGCTGCAGCCGATGAGCATGGCATTGCCATGGTATTCACCGGCATGCGCCATTTCAGGCACTAAGCCGGTCACACTCAGCCAGCCATCCGTTCAACAGATAATCGAGAGAACATCTGAACATGAAAATCCTTCTTCTGGGCTCTGGTGGTCGTGAACATGCGCTGGCATGGAAATGTGCCCAGGATACACGTGTGGAAACTGTGTTTGTGGCACCAGGCAATGCCGGCTCTGCGACCGAAGCAAAGTGCGAAAACGTAGCGCTGGATATCCTGGATAACGAGCAGCTCATCCGGTTCGCACGCGACAACGGCATCGACCTGACCATCGTCGGCCCCGAAGCCCCGCTGGTGAATGGGGTGGTGAATGCCTTTCAGGCCGCCGGCCTGAAGATCTGGGGACCAACGCAGTACGCCGCCCAGCTGGAAGGCTCCAAGGCTTTTGCCAAGGATTTCCTGGCGCGCCACAACATTCCCACTGCGTTCTACAAGGTCTTTACGGACACCGATCAGGCACTGGCCTACGTGCGTGAGAAAGGTGCTCCAATCGTCATCAAGGCGGATGGTCTGGCTGCCGGCAAGGGCGTCATCGTTGCGATGAGCCTGCAGGAGGCCGAAGACGCCATCACCGACATGCTGTCCGGTAATGCCTTTGGTGCGGCCGGCTCACGCGTGGTCGTAGAAGAGTTTCTGGACGGAGAGGAAGCCAGCTTTATTGTCATGGTCGATGGCAAGCATGCCCTTGCCATGGCCACCAGCCAGGATCACAAGCGTATCGGCAATGCCGACACTGGCCCGAACACCGGCGGAATGGGCGCCTACTCCCCTGCCCCGGTCGTCACGCCAGAGGTCCATGCCCGCGTGATGCGCGAGGTCATTGAACCAACGGTGGCCGGCATGGCGGCTGAAGGCCACCCGTATTCCGGTTTTCTCTACGCCGGCCTGATGATCGACACCAATGGTGCACCAAAGGTCATCGAGTTCAATTGCCGCTTTGGCGACCCTGAAACCCAGCCCATCATGGTGCGCCTGCAAAGCTCGCTGGTGGAGCTGGTGGAGCGCGGTCTGGCACAGCAGCTTGGCGACACCACAGCCAGCTGGGATCCCCGTGCAGCACTGGGCGTCGTAATGGCCGCTGGTGGCTATCCCGGCGATATCCGCAAGGGCGATGCCATTCACGGTCTGGAGCAGGCTGCTGCGCTTGATGGCAAGGTTTTTCACGCAGGCACCGCCCTTCGGGACGGCAAGGTCTTCACCAGCGGCGGCCGCGTGCTGTGCGCAACCGCGCTTGGCAAGACGGTGTCCGAGGCCCAGCAAAAGGCCTATGCCCTGACTGCTGCGATAAACTGGGAGGGTGAATATCACCGTTCGGATATCGGCTACCGGGCCGTGGCACGCGAGCAGGCGAAGTAACCGGCGCCACCGTTTCACGTATCGGAAAAGGGACGCCATGGCGTCCCTTTTTTCATGGATCATCGCCGCAAATGCAATTGTCCGGGGCTTGTAGCACCTATCACAGCACCCATCAGTCTGCCATACAGACTGCCCCAAAGGCCCAGTGATTTGCTATGATATGCGGCTTTCCACTCACGACTGCCCGCCCTCACATGCCCGTGGGGACAGACAGGCTATTCACGCAAGCGAGATCGACAAATGGATGAGGCACTGCGCAAAGCCGCACTCGACTACCACGAGTTTCCGGAACCGGGGAAAATCAGCGTCACGCCAACCAAGGCCATGGTCAATCAGCGTGATCTGGCACTGGCCTATTCGCCTGGTGTTGCCGCTCCGTGTGAAGAAATCGAACGCGATCCATCCCTGGCGGCCAAATACACTGCACGTGGCAACCTGGTTGCCGTGATCACCAACGGCACCGCCGTACTCGGTCTGGGTGACATTGGTCCTCTCGCCTCCAAGCCAGTGATGGAAGGCAAAGGCGTGCTGTTCAAGAAGTTTGCCGGCGTTGATGTATTCGACATTGAAATCAACGAAAAGGATCCTGAAAAGCTCGTTGAAATCATCGCTTCGCTGGAACCAACATTCGGCGGCATCAATCTCGAAGACATCAAGGCACCCGAGTGCTTCTATATCGAGAAAAAGCTGCGCGAGCGCATGAAGATTCCGGTCTTCCATGACGACCAGCACGGCACATCCATCATTGTGGGCTCCGGTGTCCTCAATGCACTGAAAATCGTCAACAAGAAAATTGAAGACATCAAGATTGTCTGCTCTGGTGCTGGCGCTGCCGCCATCACCTGCCTGGACATCCTGGTATCACTCGGCGCAAAAAAGGAAAACATCCTTGTTGCCGACTCCAAGGGCATTTGCTTCGAAGGTCGTCCGGGCATGGACGAAAGCAAGGCCAAGTATGCGCAGAACACCACGGCTCGTGTACTCGCCGACGCACTGCCTGGCGCAGACATGTTTCTTGGCCTGTCCACTGCTGGTGTGCTGAAGCCGGAAATGATCAAGGACATGGCACGTGATCCGATCATCTTCGCACTGGCAAATCCGACACCGGAAATCATGCCGGAGCTGGCAAAAGAAGCCCGCCCGGATGCCATCATTGCCACCGGCCGCTCTGATTACCCGAACCAGGTAAACAACGCGCTGTGCTTCCCGTACATCTTCCGTGGTGCACTGGATGTCGGTGCCACCACGGTGAACGAGGCAATGAAGCTGGCCTGCGTATACGCGATTGCCAAACTTGCCCACGTTGAACAGTCTGAAGCCACCAGCAGCTATGGCAGTGACAGCAGCCAGTCTTTCGGCCGTGAATACCTGATCCCGAAGCCACTCGATCCGCGCCTGATTCTGGAAATTGCACCCGCCGTTGCCAAGGCGGCGATGGATTCCGGCATTGCTGCACGCCCGATCCAAGACTTTGATGCCTATCGACAGAAGCTCACCGAGTTCGTATACAACTCTGCCTTCATCATGAAGCCGGTGTTTGCAAAGGCCAAGGCCGAGCCCAAGCGGATTGTGTACGCCGAAGGTGAAGACGAGCGCGTTCTGCGTGCAGTGCAGGTTGTGGTCGACGAAGGTCTGGCCAAACCGATCCTGATCGGCCGTCCTGCCGTCATCGAAAAGCGCATTGAGAAGCTTGGCCTGCGCATTCGTGCCGGCAATGACTTCCAGCTGATCAACCAGGATGAAGACCCGCGCTTCAAGGAATACTGGACCTACTATCACAAGCTGATGGAGCGCCGTGGCGTTTCACCAGAGCTGGCACAAAAAGAAGTGCGTCGTCGTGCCACACTGATTGGCTCGCTGCTGGTTCATTTTGGCGAAGCGGACGGCATGATCTGCGGCACGTTTGCCAATTACGACCTGCATCTTCGCTACATCAACCGCATCATCCCGAAAAAGGCTGGCGTGACCAACTTTGCAGCCATGAACCTGCTGATGAGTGAAAACCGCACGCTGTTCATCTGTGACACGTATGTGAATCCGGACCCGACCGCAGAGCAGATTGCAGAAATGACCCTGCTGGCTGCCGAAGAAGTGAAGAACTTTGGCCTGACACCAAAGGTTGCCCTGCTCTCTCACTCCAGCTTTGGCAGTGAAAGCACAGACAGCGCCCGCAAGATGCGCAAGGCATGGGAGCTGCTTCAGGTCATGGCGCCGGAACTGGAAGTGGAAGGTGAAATGCACGGTGATGCCGCGCTGGATGAGGCCATCCGCAGCCAGGTGTTCCCGAACAGCCGCCTCAAGGGAGCCGCCAACCTGCTCATCATGCCGACACTGGACGCCGCCAACATCGCATTCAATCTGCTGAAAGTGGTGTCGAGCAATGGCGTGACCGTGGGCCCGATCCTGCTGGGCGCCAGCAAACCGGTGCACATCCTTACACCATCCGCCACCGTACGTCGCATCATCAACATGACGGCACTGACCGTGGCTGAAGTCTCATCGATGGCTGCAACAAGGTAATTGCAACGTACCGCATAAAAAAGCCGGCTTTCGCCGGCTTTTTTATTGTGTGCCCGAAGCAGACAGGACCATTCCCTGGCCGGTTTGCGGCCTCACCAATCAGGCTGTCCGCGCCTCAAGCTCAGCGCCGGGCATGGGTAAATCAATACCCTTTGCCTTGTTGATGGCCTCGGTCACGCGGTTCTCCTCCAACCGTTCGAATGTTTTCGGTAACAGTCGACGGGCAAGCGTGTTCAGTGGCTTCTCAACCAGGGATGGCAGCTTTATGCCCAGGGGATTGGACTCCATGAGGTCCGCACTGGAAATGACACGAGTCCCCATCAGGTAATCAAACCATGGCCGCGTCACACACCAGTTGGCATCCTGATTGGAGTTCATGTGGTGATCGTAGTGCCATGGAATGGCCTTGCGCCCCCACTCCGGATCCAGATGGGAGCGACGATGCACATAAAAATACCGGCCCGCTGCATAATAAGTACCCAGCGTGAAAAATGGCGCGATGGGGAAAAGTAGTGTGGTACCAGCCGTCAGTACCAGAAGTGATTTCACCTCGTTGCGTACACGCCAGTTTTTCAGACCCTCGCTATAACCATCATCTGCATAGGCGGTAGTACGCACGATCTTGTGATGTGCCCAGTGACTTTTCATGTTGGTCGGTGTCGGGCTGTAGCGAGGCTGCCCCTTGCGCGGTGTACCGTGCAGCAGGTGTTTGTGGGCATACCATTCAAAACCGTTGGCAAACACAAGGGCAATGGGAAAACCAAGCATGGTGGAGGCCTTCTCTATAGTGGCTGACAAGGCCATGTTGCCTTCACCTGATCATCTGCTCTTGACCAGTGACGACGTTGTTTTTGACAATCCACGCCATAATAACGGATCCTCGTGAGACAAATCACCTGATCCGGACTTTCGGGAACAACCCATGTTTGGCGGCTTGTACGTAAGCGGTGCCCTGACCGGGCTACTGCAGGAGTTCCTGGACAGTGAAAAGCTGGCCGCTCCCGAATGCCGGGCCAGGCTGGCCAACTGGCCAGCGGACGGCCGTATGCCACTGGCAGAGTGGATCACGCTGCTTGACCTGGTGGCGACGGCTGACCCGCGACCTGCCCTGGGCCTCGCCATCGGCTCTCGCGTCCAGCCAAGGCACGCAGGCGTCATAGGCTATCTGGGGCTGTCGTGCGACACCGTGGGAGAGGCCCTGCTACGCTTTGAGCGCTATCACCGCCTGGTATATGACGGCAATCCTATCCAGATCGATATTTCTCCCGAAGGTGTCAGCATCAGCTGGGGCATCGTGCATGGTCGGCCCGGGCAACTGGCGGATGAAACCGCGATTGCCGCATTTGCCACCATCACCCGCATGCTGATGGATCATCCGGCAGCGGCCCGCAAAGTCGAATTTGTGAATGCACCACCGAATGACCTGAAGCCTTATGAGGAGTTTTTTCATTGCCCGGTGAGCTTTGGGCATGCCCGCACAACAGTGACTTTTTCTTCAGACTATCTGGGCATGCCGATTCGCTATCGCGACCCCGCTCTCAGGGCACTACTGGAACAACAAGCTGATGCGCTATTGCGCACGCTGCCGGTAAATGATGATTTTGAAAGTGCGCTAAAACAGGCCTTGGTCAAAAGCCTGCACAATGGAGAACCCACACTGGAAGTGGTAGCCAACAGTCTGCATATTTCTCCGCGAACCTTGCAACGAAGGTTGGCAGACCGTGACATTCAATTTCATGGTTTGCTTGAGGCAACACGACTGGCACTGGCACGCGAGTATCTGGGCAACCCGAATCTTTCACTGACGGAAATTGCATTGCTGCTCGGCTATTCCGAGCAGAGTGCATTCAATCGTGCGTTCAAGCGATGGACCGGACAAACTCCTCTTCAGGCAAGAAGACACACAGGTTGATCACCAGCCGGACAGGGATTCCGTGGTGCAGGACAGCTCACGCCACAAGGTGAGAAACTCAATGGCACGCTCCGAGTTTCCACCAATCACCGGATGCAGGCGACAGGCCAGCGTACGGCGTCCATTACACAACACGGTACTGACCGCAACCGGATAGGCTGGGCTCCCTGGCCCCGAACACGTCAATGCATCAAGAAAAGGGACATTCCACTCGCCGAGATTGGAATATGAACCAGTATGGCGGCCCGCCGGAGCCTGCACCAACCGATACAGCAGATTGATGCCCCACTGCCCGATGTAGCGGCCGATGGTCAGGGCAATCCACTGCCGCCAATGCTCATGGCGGGCAAAGCGCGCTGAAATCTGCTCCTTCAGGGAACCCGGTGCTGTCTTGCCTGACACGCTGACCATGAGTCCGCTGCAATGATTCATGACAGGATCACCACAATCGACTGCACCACGAAGATTCACCGGAAACACCCAGGACATGACGCTTTGCACATCAGCAAGCGTGGTGCGTACAGCACGATCTGCTGTCCACAACAGCCAGATGGTGGAACTGACTCCTGCGGCCCGGGCAGCAGACTCCACCTGCAAGGTTTGCTCTGGCGTCAGCACCAGGCTGACGGGCACATGGCTTTGACTGTGCCTCTGGCTGGCATCCAGATGGTTCCAGTCAATTGCCGTGGCTGGCACATCAAGGGGACGACGCGTCCGCCAAAGCTCACGCCAGTCAGGCTTCTTCATGGTGCGGGAGGATGGCAGGGGGCCGCAGTCATGGCCGCGCTCACGCAACAGCACGGACAGCCCGCCGAGACCATCACCAAAGCGATGCGACCGCCGATGCCAGTCAGGAACCGGCTCACCATTTTCGTAAAAACCGAACCACATGGTGTCATCAACACCATGACGCCTGCGCGCCTCATACCACATGCCAACATAATCGGTGCCGGCGAAGGGCTTTTCGTTCATGCCTTTATTGATTGAGGTACTGATACCTCTGCCAACTGACGCATTCATTGCAGTCCCTGCTCAATCGAGGCCGGTTTTTCGGATGCCGGCTCTGGTGCCTTGCCATGCCGCCACTGCGCCAGACGACGGGGCAGCTCGGCTTTGAGATCCTCAAGGCAAGTATAGACAACCGGCACCACAATCAAGGTAAGCATCGTTGATGTAATCAATCCGCCGATAAGTGCATGGGCCATCGGCGCACGCTGCTCTGCACCCTCGCCCAGACCCAGAGCCAACGGGATCATGCCGGCCACCATGGCAGCCGTAGTCATGAGAATCGGGCGCAGGCGGGTTCTGCCGGCCATCCGGATGGCCTCATCACGGGCATGCCCCTGACTGACCGCATCCTGAATGAAGTCCACCAGTAGAATGGCATTCTTTGTGACCAGCCCCATAAGCATGACGATGCCGATCAGCGAGAAAATATTCAGGGTGCTACCGCAAACAAACAGTCCGACGAACACACCGACAAGGGACAATGGCAATGATGTCATGATGGTCAGCGGATGCAGGAAACTGTTGAACTGGGTCCCCAGCAGCATGTAAATGAACAGGGCACCGAGAACAAGTGCCGTCACTGCATGCCCCACCGACTCCTTCATGTCGTTATTGGCGCCCTGCGTCACAAAACGATAGCCGACCGGCAGTTTCATGCCAGCAGCCACGGCCTCGATATCAGCCCCCACATCACCGGCCGGCCGGCCGGCCACGTTACCGGAGAAAAGCACTTCACGATAAAGATTGCGGCGATTGATCTGCGCCGTACCGTTGACATCCGCCACACGGGAAACCTGTCCCAGAGAAATCATTTCGGGCTGACCGTTAACCGGATTGATGACACTGCTGACAATCGGCAAGGCCGAGAGGTCTGCAGCACTTTCACGCAAGCCTGCCGGCAACTGCACCCGCACATCATAATTCTCGCCGTCGGCGGCCTGCCAGGTGGTCACCGCTTCACCCGCCAGCAGGGGGCGCAAGGCACTACCGATCTGCCCGATCGAAACACCCAGATCTGCCGCCCGCTCACGATCAACCTGAAGTGCCAGCGTGGGACGACTGTCCTTGAGCGAGCTCTCCAGATCAATCAGGCCAGGAACCGCGCTGACCTTCTGCTCAAACTCAGTCGCCAGCCGCTGCAGTTCACGCAAATCCTTGCCCTGCAGGGACACCTGGATCGGCTTGAGACTGCCAATCGATTCTCGTGCCGCAGCAACTGACGTTACCTCAATGCCAGCCACTTCCTGCAAGCGATCGCGCAGGGCCTGCACCAATTCTTTCTGTGACATCGGCCGTTCATTGCGAGGCTTCAACAGCACTCGCATCGACACACGATGCTTGCCAACATCCATCCCGGCATTCAGCGTGGCATAAACATCAACCACTCCGGGAAAACTGCGCACGATACCGGTGACCTGACGCGTCTTTTCCTCTGAGTAGGTCAGGGTAGATCCTACTGGCGTCGATATCTTGATCCCGATTTCGCTCAGATCCGGCTCTGGTACAAACTCCGTGCCCACGCCGCGGGAAACGATGATGGCCAGCAACAATGACAGCACGGCAATACCGATTGTCTGACCACGATGTGCCAGCGCCCAGGTAATGACCTTGTCATACTTGTCAGCCAGACCCGTTAGCCACGCATCAAACCTCTGCAGCAACCGGTCAATACGTCCGTTACCCTTGCGGCCATGCGCATCCGGATCATGCCAGCGGCTTGACAGCATCGGGTCCAGTGTAAAACTGATCAGCATTGAGAGCAGGACAGCGCACGAGACCGCAATACCAAACTGATAAAAGAAGCGGCCAATAATTCCGCCCATGAAAGCAACCGGCAGGAAGACCGCGACAATTGTAAGTGTGGTGGCAAGCACCGCCAGACCGATTTCCTTGGTCCCGTCGAGTGCCGCCTGTTCGTGCGACTTGCCCATCGCCGCATGACGCACAATGTTCTCTCGCACGACAATTGCGTCATCGATCAGCAAGCCGATGCACAGCGACAAGGCCATCAGGGTCATCATGTTGAGCGTAAGCCCGAACAGATGCAGGCAGAAAACGGTACCCAGCAGGGCAATCGGCAACGTCAGTCCGGTAATAACCGTGGAACGCCATGAGCCGAGAAACAGAAAGACAATCACAATGGCAAGGAAAGCACCTTCGATCAGTGTTTTCTGCACGTCGTGCAATGAAGACCGAATGGAGCGGGAAGTGTCCGCCACCTGGATAAGCTCAACCCCCTCCGGCAGCATATCCTGCAAGGTAGGCACTTGCGACTTGAGGGCATCCACCACCGCAATTGTGTTGGCACCAGACATCTTGACGATATCAACGCTGATCGCACGCTGGCCATTCAGCAGGGCCAACGACTGTGCTTCCTGTTCGCCATCCACCAGACGGGCAACCTGATCCAGCGTAATGGCTGTCTGGCCTCGCACCGAGACGACCATCGAACGGAAGTCCTCAGGGTCAGTCATGCGCCCGGTAATCTGGACGACACGCTCCTGGGCTCCCATTGCGACCGAGCCTGCAGGCAACTCGGCATTGTCACGACGCAGTGCGCCCATGATCTGGTCGACACCAACCCCCAGTGCCTCCATGCGCTCGGGCAACAACTCCACCCGGATCTCACGAGGGACTGCACCCACAACATCCACACGACCCACACCGGGGATATTCTGCAGCCGGCGCACTACCTGCTGCTGAACGACGGCACTCAGCTCGCGGGGTGTCAGCGCATCCGAACGGAACGCGAGGGAAAAAACGGGGGATTCATCAGGGCGATAGCGCTCGATCAGCGGCTCACGAACCTCGTCACGAAAGCGTGTCTTGATCGCGGCAACCTTGTCACGGACATCCTGCACGGCAACACCGATGGGAATGCCAAGATCGAACTCAACGGCAATGCGTGAGCGCCCTTCAAAAGAGGTGGAAATCAGGCGCTTGACGCCCGGTACTGTATTGATCGCCTCTTCAATGCGGCGAGTGACGTCATTCTCCACCACTTCCGGCGAAGCGCCGGGATAATCCGTGGTGACAATCACATACGGAAACTCGATATCGGGATATTCCTCGACACTGAGTGCACGCCACGAGAAAAGTCCAAGCACCATGAATGCCAGCATCATCATGATGGCAAAGACTGGATGCCGAATGCAGAGCCGGGTCAGGCCCATGATTTAGCCCTCCTTTACCGGAGAACCTGCCGAACCGGGAATGGTGCCTTCCGCATAACGCACTGGCGCGCCTTCACGCTTGAGTGAAATGCGAGTAGCAACAATATTGTCACCTGCAGAAAGGCCGCTCTGCACAATGACCTGATTGGTGCGTGCATTCTGTGCACCCAGCGTGACAGGCTGCCAGAAAAGACGATGCTCCCGGATCACCATGACGCCTGACTGGCCATTTTTTGTCTGTACGGCGGTCAGCGGAACAGCCAGCCCGGAAGGTGCCTTCTCATCAACCAGTGCCCCTTTGGCGAAAAGTCCTCCACGCAAGCGAAGATCCGGATTTTTCACAGCGGCATAAACAGTGATGCGGCGATTGCTGGCTTTTGCCAGCGGATTAAGTCGCACAACCAACGCCTTGAACTTCTCGTCACCAAAGGCATCAACCGAAAACGTCAGTGTCTGTCCCTTGTGTACGCGTGAAATCTCGTTCGACGGCAACTGGATTGCCAGCTCCAGCTGGCTCAAATCCACCAGGCGCAGCAATGGTGTATTCGGCATGACCAGCTGGCCTGGCTCTACCAGTCGCTCTGCAACCATGCCGGAGAAAGGGGCGCGCAGCACTGCATCATCAAGTGACTTCTTTGCCATCATGACTGCCGCCTCATTGGCTTTCAGCTGTGAGGCATAAACAGCCACCTGCGTTTCGGCTTTTTCGAGATCATTACGGGAGAAGAAATTCTGCTGGCTTAACACCCTGAACTTCTTCATTTGCTCACGGGAAGTCTCCAGCTCGGCACGACTCGACTGCACCGCAGCCTCTGCCTGTGCCAGGCGGGACAGTGCATCAAGGTTGTTCTGACGCAGAACCACTTGCCCTGCCGAGACCGATTCACCCTCACGTACCGGCACATCAATGACATCGCCAGCAACACGTGCATTCAGCAACATCTGTTGTACCGGCATCAGCGTACCGGTAAATGGTACTTCTGCATCAAAGTGGGTGACCTTCACCACCGCTACATCAGAAGGAAGCAATTCAACCGCACGAACCTGTCTTGACATGGAGCTGACAGAGGGGCTTGGCCATGCCAGCACCAGTGCACTGACCAGCAGGAACAAGCCAAATGCGTACATCCATGGATGGCGCACAACCGTTTGCACAAGGGCACGATATTGCATGACTACAGCCTCCCGCATTCAAAATAGGGAACCAGCTTTTCATCGAGGACAGGCAGGCTGTCCCTGGAATAACTGGCAAGGTAATGAGTTCCGGCCATGAAGAAATGGCGGAAATTCCTGATAACAGTGCGACGAGGATCATTGGCCGACAAGCTGAGTGACAAGGCTCTTCCGCCCGTCTGACGGCAATTCCCCCATAGTGCCTGCAGCAATATGGCGAAAGCCTCGGTGTCATCAGGGGCCGTCAGTGGCGAATGCACCAGACGGTAATCCAGCAGTTCACCAGCTGGTGGCAAATGCAATCCGCCCAGAAGGCGTGTCCATAGGTTGTAAACCGGGCGCAGCAGGTTGATCCAGGGCTTATAGGAAACTACCCGCGTCTGCTTGAAGGCTTTCTGGTCCCAGACGGCACCGAGCGCACAAAGATCGCCATGACGCTCTACCAGAATGAAATCCTGAATGGACAATCCGCGAAAATAGGCCTCGCCTGTCAGCAGCCCATTGAAGTCATAAGCCGGCAAGAACTGGTAATACCGGGACATTTTCTGCACGAAACGGTTCATGCCGGGAATATCAGAAGCCGTGGCTTTACGTACCGAACAATCGGTGGAGGTTACCTGTTGCCTGCTGCCGGTGAGCGTAAAGGTTTCGACATTGATCTGCGGCGCATAGAAAGGCATGCCGGCACGGCCGCCCTGTGCAAAAACTGCCCGCGAACGCTCATTTTCATTAAGAATGATGGTCTGATACCAGCCACCATCACCAAGCATCTCGCGCATTTTCCGGCCCAGGTAGACCAGAATACGCCCCCCCTGATGCTCGGGTGACACACGCAAATCCCCGCCAAAACGCACATTGCAACGTTCGCCATTCACAAACACGGGACGCTGACCAAGATTGACCACTGCGACAATGTCAGTGGAATCCCTGTGCTCGGCAACCAGAATTTCCGGCTGCACATGAGACACCGTCGCAGCCTGCAGGTAACTGGGAGAGCGCTCAAAACCGAGCGCCAGCAATGCCGAGGGTTGCGGGGCACCCAACAAACGGCGGATACCTTCATCATCACCAGCCTGTACCGCACGAATGGCGTAGGCACTCATGACAGCACACGGGATTCTGTGCTGAAGAATCCGGCTGCTTCAGGCAGGACATTGCGCAGATGCGACAATGCAACCCGGCGCACGGACTCGGGCTTGATATTGCCCTCGATCATGCCGGCGGCAACCGCAATTGACTGATAGAGCGCCCAGCCATCGTCAACCAGAACGGCAGCCGCAGGCTCTAGCTGATGCAGATCCCGTGCAAGGTCGTAATGAAAATGACGACGCAGCTTTTGCTCGACAGCTTGAGCGAGCTGCACATCCGGCCCCAGCTTAGCGCCAGCCGAGGTGCGAGTGAACAGTGCGATATAACGTGAACGTCCCTCGCCACGAGCATCCACTGCCAGCAGAGTGACAGGCTCGACACCAAAGTCCAGAGACGTCTCGGCCAGCACCTGACGGGCTGCTTCAGGTGACATTTTTTCACCCACCAGATCCACGCCGAACAAACGGCCCATGAACTGGAAGCACGGAACCTGTCCCATGAAACCGGTTACCGCAATGCGGTCATCAAGCCGATAGCGCAGCAGGCCATTACCGCCACTGATAATAGGACTGACTTCATCGCCTTCACGCAGTTCCCAGGGAGCGAGCACCACACCGTCTGACAGACGCTCAAACTCATAGACATGACTTTGGTAGGCCAGTGGATAGCGATCTTCATAAGGAATGGTAACCACACCCTCGGTGGCCCAGAGCCCCTTACCCTCAAAGGAGGCCTGGGGAAGTGCAAGTCGCAGTTGTGCTGCCCACGGCGCTGCATCTGCTGTATCCCAGGCAGAAACCAGCGCCAGCTCGGGCCAGAGCCGCTGGGCAATTTCTGCGGGGGTGAGTCCCGCCACTGCAGCCAGACGGCGGGCACGATCAGGGCGGTGAGGAGCAGGAACAGCCGTCAGTGAGGATGCGCGAGCCCCCCATTGACCGCTGGCCAGCACAGCAGCCAGCTCATCTGCCCACTGGGCGAGGCTTTCCAGCTGTTGCAGGGCAAAAGTTGGGCTCCAGACCGACAGCATGCGCAGATCATCATGCGCAACCAGCCAGGCCAGAGTGGCAAACATGGCATCGTCGGCGCGACCGGCAAAAGCCACGCCTGGTGGAACTGCCTGTGAACGGGCTGCCAGCACACGCTTGGCAAACCCCAGCAGCTCACTGTCATCATTGAAGTTGCCATCAAGCAATTTACGCTGGCTTTCCGGCAACCATGATACTGACCAGTAGTGCCGCCCCGTTCCAAGACGAGGGTGCTGACGGTACAGACTGGCCAGCCACGGACCGATGGCGGCATCCAGCTCGCCGAGAAAGGTACGTGTGTAAGGAATCAGCTTCAGTGCTTCGGAAGAGCCACTGGTAGGCTGGTAGCGCTGCAATGGACTGCTGATCAGCTGCGCCCCACCCTCACGCTGCGCGAGGATACGTTCCTTCCAGTCGCCATAGCGCGACAACGGCACATGCTCCCGGAACGACTCCCAGCTGGCTCCCGACGGCAACCCTGGCACAGGACTAGCCTGCTGCAACAACAGGCCAAGTTTGTGCCGCTGTACCTTTTCCAGCTGATTACGCTGACCGGAAAACCGACGATCTGCCTGCCAACACGCCAGACGCAACGCCTGATGAGTCAATGCCGTCAACATGATGCGCCACCTGCCTGATAAGTAAAACTGCGGGACAACAACCGAAACGCCTCCCGGCGAATCAGTTACCAACTGACCGAAGTTTCACCACCACACCGGCTGACTCTCCACGCTGAGCATCAATACTGCCCTTGCTGGCAGGCTTCCTCAGATAGCGAACAGCATACTTGGCCATATCAGACCAGCTGAACCTGCCTACACAAGGCAGTTCAGTACCACGCCGCCACTCGGGGTTACACTCTTCGAAAAAGCGGATGGCCACACTGTCCTCACGCATACGCTCGGTAATTTCGGCCACATCACCACGAAGCGGCTGATACTCGTGCCCAAAATCGAGGATACGGCGCTCACTGTCATAATAGGCAGGGAACATCTGCTCGCAGTAAGCATCAACAATATCGCCAAGATGCTCATCACCCCCGTCAGGGCGCGGGTAAAATGCAAAGAAATTGTTGGCCAGCAAGAGGTAGGTCTTGAAGCCCTTGGAGATCAGGAACCAGTAGATCGGGCTGAGCGGATAGCGCACTTTTTCTGCAATCATGAAGCGGAAAAAGGCAAACTGAAGGGCGCGGGAGCCCCAGTAGGCACGCTCGATAATGGTGTCACCGCTGAACACACCGCGAACTTTACGGCCATTGACCGAAACTTCCGTGGTCATCAGCGTAGAGAAGCCGACAACCCGGCCTCCTTCATTACGCATAATGAAGGCACCGGTCTTCTTGCTCAGGTCATGCAGGAAGATGTCCCATGTGGTGTTGTCGTAGTACTGGGAGTAAACAGCGTACATCTGGCGGATGGCATGCACGTCAATGTCTGCCGTACGGGCATAAGTGGCATTGAGAGCAGCGCGCTTGTTATTGTTTTTCATTGCGCATCCCTGGGTGGTCCGTGGGGATGGGTATTATTGGAAGCCGGTCACAAAGAGTCACGAGGAAAAGCGGCCAGATCATGTGCATGACCGGCCACGGCGCCCACCGGTCAACACCATTCATCACCTTTTATTGCCAATTCGTCAGCCAAAACAGTACCCTTCGCCAAAATAACAATAAAAAAGTGCCCATATGGATGACTTACCGTTCATTCCAGTGATCTATATGCACAGGATGGTCGACATGCTGCGTGAAGAGCATATCGATACCGACCAGATCCTGCGCGAGTGCGGAATCAACCCTGCCCTGATGAACCGCCCGGATACGATGCTGACCGCCCGGCAGACGCGAATCCTGATAAGCAAATACATGGGACTATCGTCCGGAGTCTATCCCGGCGTGCAGTTTGGCAAACGACTGGATCTGGTCACCCATGGCTTGCTGGGTTTTGTTTTCTTCTGGGAAGGCTCTTTTCAGGATCTGCTGTCCAACATTGTGGCATTCCTGCGTGTCCGCCTTCCCCTGATGCACTTCGAACTGCGTCAGGGCGCGGACTACTTCAGTTTTGACATTCGCTGCGACAAGCGCATCCGCGATATCGAGCCCTTTCTGATCCAGACCGTGATTGGCAGCATTACCGGGCTGGGCCGCATGCTGACGCAGCGTATCAGCATCCATTGTCGCCAGGAGACATTCAGGGACCTGAAGACACTGCAGAGCATGCTGAAGGCAGACGCGTCCTATACGGATGGTGAAAACTCGGTTCGTTTCTATACCTCGGGCATACAACTCAAATCAGCCAGCGAAGGCAGCACCAGGGAGCCTGAGACCAGTGAAGGCATCGAAGAGCACGGCTTTGTCATCAAGCTGCGCAACCTTCTGCTTGAGAACCTGCAGGCCAATCACGGGGCAGAGGAAATTTCTTCACTGATGGGCATGAGCGTGCGAACCATGCGACGCCGGCTGGCCAATCTCGGCATGAACTTCAACAGTATCCGTACGGATGTACGCATGCAGATTGCGATGCGGTATCTGACCACCACAAACATCAGCATTGAACGGATTGCCGACTTTGTCGGCTACAGCGACCAGACAACATTTACCCGGGCCTTTCGCGAATGGAAAGGCCACACACCCAATGAAATACGCCAACGAAGAGTCAGAACACAAAACAACTGTACGGAAAGCTGATCGGCCCCTACTTGCTGACATGCTCAAAGACACCGGACCAGCCAAGTGTCATGTCTGCATTGCGCAAGGTGGCAATGCGATCAATATACATGCGATATAACTTTCGCTCGGGATCCTGCGCCAGCAACTCCTGCAGGATATCTTCTGCTGCACCCCATTGCTGCGCATGGTAATAGCCGATCGCCTCATTGTAGCGTGCCACCCGCTCCTTACGTGACGCGCTTGCCTCATTGAGCAGACAGACCGGCTCATACACCATCACCGGTTCACTCTTTCCCTTGACGATGATGCGATCCACTCGCCGGTACAGGAACTCCGGCGCCTGTGCATAAGTGGACTCCCCCACAAGAATCCTGACCCCATAAAACTTGGTCAGGCTTTCAAGACGCGAACCCAGATTCACGGCATCCCCCAGTACGGTGTAGGCGCGCCGGAATTCCGAGCCCATGTCGCCGACATTCATCATGCCCGTGTTGATACCGATACCGATATTCACCTCGGGAAATCCTGATGCAACAAACTCCTGCTTCAGGTCATCCGTTCGCTTCTGCATTGCAAGCGCGGTCACAATGGCATTATGGGCATGACGACGGTCTTCAAGCGGGGCATTCCAGAATGCCATGACCATGTCGCCTACATACTTGTCGATCGTGCCGTTATTATCAAAAATGACCTGGGTAATCGGGGTAAAGAAACGATTCAGCATCTGCTTCAGGGCCTGCGCACTCAGCCCTTCTGAAATGGAGGTAAAGCTGCGGATATCCGAGAACAGGACCGTCATCTCGCGGCTCTCTCCTTCAAGGGAAACCGACTCGGGATGCGCCAGCATCTGTTCGACATGTGCAGGAGGGACGTACTGACCAAACATGGTCTTGATTTCACGTTTCTGGTGACTCGCACGCAAAAATCCGAAGACGATATTGAACAGGGCAATGGTGGATGCCATAAGCAGTAGCGCCGCCAGCGGCAAATCAAACCTGGCCGCCTTCCATAACGCAAAATTGCCCAGCACCAGCACCAGCAACCAGCCACCGGACACCATTATCATGTAGCCCGGCTCCAGTCTTGGCAGCAGCAGGGCCAGCAACAATCCGCTCACCAGCAACAGCACAAACGTGGCTCCCGGCTCCCAGTCCGGACGATAGACAAACTGCTGGTTCCCGGGCGTGCTTTGCAAAATCGCATCGACCAGGTTGGCATGCACTTCCACCCCCGGGTACAGCGTTTCAAGTGGCGTGGTACGCAAATCCGCCAGCCCCAGAGCCGACGTACCCACAAGCACAATGGCACCCTTCAGGGTGCCTGCCGGCAACTCGCCCCGCATAACGCGGGACGCAGAAACATACGTGAAGCTTTCCCGTCGCCCCTTGTATGGCACCAGCGCCCTGCCATTTTCATCGGTACGAATAATACGGTCGCCAATCTGGATGCTCTCGACGCATGTCATGCCCCCCCTGCAACTCACGGTTTGCAACTTGATAAAAGGAGCATTGAGGTAAACCCTGGCCATCTCCAGCGCAAGAGAGGTGTAGAGCGCATCCTGATGACGCAGTATCAGTGGAGAACGTCTGATGACACCGTCACGATCGGGCAGTGTCGTGAAAAATCCGGATGACAACGCCTTTGTCATCAACACAGGAAGGTTGCCGGTATAGTCCGGCAAGGAAATCACACGCCAGGCGTTGTCCTGGGGATCCAGCATGAGGAATGGCTGAGGCAGCTTTCCCACTTGCACTCCGTCGGCATGAAACATGTAGCCCAGCACCGTGCGTGAGGCAACCACCGAGGCAAGACTGGCATCATGATCAAAGCGTGAGCGGCGTGCCGTGATCTCTGCTCTTGCTCCGGGTGAGAGCGTAGGGTCCGCCAGTACCTGATCAGCCGCATTGCTCTCTGCCTCGGAAAACAGCACGTCAAACCCGATGAGACTGGCGCCCTCTTTCTCCAGGGCTTTTACCAGTGAGGCCACCTTGTCACGACTCCAGGGCCAGCGTCCTTCGCGCTTGATGCTCTGCTCGTCAATGTCGATCACAATGACGGGAACCTGCCCTTCCGGGCGGGTCGTGGTGAGCAGCTGAAAGCGCAGGTCATATAACAGGGTATCCAGACGATCCAGCGGGCGGGCAATCCTGCCAGCCACCCGGCTGTCTTCACTGAGGCTGATGACATCCAGCGCCAGTATCAGGATGACAATGCCCAGGCCCAGCCAGGCCGGCAAACCACGCATACTGTTCCGCAACGTCTCCCACATGCTGCCCTGCCTCTTGTCCCTGTCATCAAGTCTCGGGACAGAACTTCCCATGCCGGCACCGCCTACTGCAAGCCCTTTAGCCACCAGTCGCCGTCAGGCGGCGCTGGCCTTTAGGGGTGCGCTCCGGTTTAATTGCGACTGATGAACATGCGTGCTGAATCTTTCAGCCGGGCAGCAGCAGGGAGTGGCAGTGTAATGGAGAGTCAACGCCAGGGCGGGCGCACGCAGGGCTGGTGGCGCATTGTGCCCGGACTCTGCCTGCTGGCGTTTCTCCTGATGCCAGGGTCACTGCTGGCAGGTCCCGTTGTTGCACTGACCGCAAACCTGGGGCAAACCCCGCTTGGCGAGTATCTGGAAGTACTGGAAGACTCCGATGCCGCGCTGACCCTCGCCGAAGTCCAGAGCACCGAACTGGCGCCCTTTTTCAAGGCCAATAACTCCCCCATGCTGAAGCGCGGCCTGTCACGGTCTGCGTGGTGGATCCGCTTCAGCGTTCAGAACCCTGACGATACCCGGCGAAAGCTTGTACTTGACCTGGACAGGGCCAGCCTGGCCCATGTCAGCCTGTATGAACCCGACGAGCAAGGCTTCTACCAGCATCGGGATGCCGGCGTACGAACCACGCAAATCATTGCCGATGAAGCAGGCAACAGCTACCGCTTCCATCTTGAGGCCCGCGCAGGACAGGTCACCACGTATTACCTTCGCATCAATACCAATCTGGGGCTGACATCCTCCATCACTCTCGGTACAACCGAGAGCATGGCTGGTGCCCAACGCACCACAACTACCCTCTTCGGCCTCGGCATCGGCATTATGACAGGCCTGATGCTTTATTCACTTCTGCTGCTGCACCATGCCCGTGATCGTGCCAGCCTGTGGTTCATGCTTTACCTGCTGGTCGTTACAGCCTACCTGCTGACCGAAAGCGGCATAATTGGCGTGGAGTATCTGCGCATACGGAACCTGCAGAACTTCCTTGAGGTATGCAGCGTATTCCTTGCACAGATAGCCGCCACACTTTTTGCCGGTAGCCTCCTGCGGAACCACTTGCCAGCATGGTTTCCCCGCCTGATGCACATGCAGGCGCTGGCACTGGGCATGTTGATGATCCTGGCATTTACCCTGTCGCCGGATCATGCAGGCTACATCACTGCCTTCAGTGCACTGTGGACTGGCATCGTACTTCCTTGCGCCGGTTTCCTCAGCTGGCGAAACGGATCTGGTCCGGGCCTGCTTTATGCCGCCGCCCGCCTGATACTGATTCTTGCCACCGCACTCTCTGCCACCAACCTCCCTGGCGGACTGGATACCAACCTGCCCACCAGCGCACTGGTAATGTTTGCCGTCTGTACCGAGGCACTCCTGGTCGCCGTTGCCCTGGCCCTGCATCAGCGCAATGTCATGCTGGAAAACACGCACTTGCGTGAGCTAGCCAGGATAAGTGCAGCAGAAACACGGGCCAAGGAAGAGTTCCTGTCACAAATGAGTCATGAAATACGCACGCCCATGAGCGGCATTCTTGGCATGACAGAACTACTGGCAGACACCCCGCTCACGCAAGGTCAACGCGAGTACGTCAATACCATTCATGCCTCCAGCAATTCCCTGCTGCGCATCCTCAACGACATTCTTGACCATTCGAAAATGGAAGCCGGCAAGCTTCGCGTGGTGGAGGAACCCTTTGATCTTGGCATTCTGCTCGGCGAATGCCTGACGCTGTTCAAGACGCATGCCGAGGAAAAACACCTCGAGCTGATCGCAACAATTGACCCTGCACTTCCAACACTGGTATCTGGAGATCCGACCCGTCTGCGTCAGGTCATCAGCAACCTGCTGCGCAACGCCATCAAGTTCACCCAGAATGGTGAAGTCGAAATTCACCTGCAGCAAGGCAAGCGAGGCATGCGCGTTGAAGTGCGCGACACCGGCAGCGGCATTCCACCAGACCAGCTTGATGTCATCTTTCTGCCCAACCAGAATGGCAGCAGCCCTGGAACAGGACTGGGCTTGTCCATCTGCAAACAACTGGTAGAACTCATGGGTGGCGAGATAGGCGTCAGTAGCCAGCCACGCCAGGGATCAACCTTCTGGTTTGATCTTCCGCTCAAGGCCCAGACCACCAGCCAGCCGGAAGACAATATTCCGGATCACTGGTTGCGTGGACTTCGCCTGCTGGTGGTCGATGACAACCAGACCGTCAATCGTGTTGTCGCCGAGCAGGCCGGGCGTTGGGGAATGGTCGTACGCACGGCAGACAACGGTGCCGAAGCTCTGGCTCTGGCACGTAATGCAGCCAATCTGGAGGAGCCTTTTGATGTGATCCTGCTCGACCACAACATGCCCGGCATGAGCGGCCTTCAACTGGCGGCCCGCATCAAGGAAGACCCCATCATCCGCAATGACGTCATCATGATGATGATGACAGGCATGAATGTTGCGCCAACCCATACCATGACACGTAATGTCGGCATCCGGCGCATCCTGGCCAAACCTGTGACCGAACGCCAGTTAAAGACCGCAATTGCCGAAGAGCTCGGTCACCTGAAGCGCCTGCATGAACAGTCACCAACCCTGAGCAACGCCGACAAGGAAGGACTGAAGCATCTGCGTGTGCTCATTGCCGAGGACAATCATCTTAGCCAGAAAGTGATTCGCGGCATGCTTGGCAAACTTGGCGTACAGGCAACTGTCGTGGCCAATGGCCGCGAAGTCGTGGAGGAAGTCAGCCGCAGGGAATACGATATCGTGCTTATGGATTGCGACATGCCCTTCATGGACGGTTACGCAGCAACCCAGGCCATTCGCGAATGGGAGCGTGTCACTGCGCGCAAACCCATCCCCATTCTCGCGCTCACCGCACACATTCTGGACGAGCACAAGATGAAAAGCCGCGAGGCTGGCATGAACGCTCATCTGTCCAAGCCGGTGGAGCTGGCAGAGCTTCAGAATGCCTTGCTTGCATGGGCGCCACATACACAAAAAACTGCCAGCCAGAACTGATTACTCTACACCGGCACCTGCAAACACCAATAAAAACCCCCGCTTTTTGCGGGGGTTTTTATCATGCAAGGCAAACATCACACCATCCCTGCATCAGGGAATGCCGGCATAGCCCTTTCCCGAGGGCATATTGCCTGGCAGCAATGTTTCGAGTTCAAAGAACTCACTGTTCAATTCCTGCACCAGCCGGTTATCCGGTACTGCAAAAAGCTGCAGCCGGGCTGTCGCAAACTTTGTATTCTTTACAACCGAGCGGGCACCACCGGGATGGTCATAATGCAAGGCAACCCACGGCTCAATGCGTGGATTTTGCCCATCAATACTCACCTCAAGCCGATGACTTGCATTGGTAAACGTCGCTATCCAGCGATAATCATCCAGCGCCTCCACCCTCTGTTTCCAGCTGGCGCCCAGGGCATTGAAGTGATGCCACCGTCCCTGCGTCTTGAGTGAGCACATGCTGAGGAATGGCGACTTAACCAACCCTCTAGCCAGCGCAATTTTCACTGAAAATCCGTCAAAATAAGCCCCCGGATCCTCGGCAAAACGATTGCAGTCGGCATAGGCGTACTCATAAGCATGCTCTGTCCCCCAGTTGTGGCCGTTCATGCCAAGGAACTCACCATCAACGGTAATGCCTGCACATGCAATACGCCCCCTGAATGTCAGAAAACAGTCGCGGGTAATGATTTTTTTCTTTGGCCAGGGCAAATGATACAAACGCTCGTTCGGGAAGTGATAAAGCACTTCATCCGAACGCTCCAGCGCCAGCTCCCATTGAGCCGTTCCACGCGATGTATGCAGTTTTCCGCGCAACCCTTCACGGGAAATCGAGAAAAAAGAGCCTGATGCAAAGTTGGCGCTGGCCTGCTCCCAGTGACCGGATCTGGAAAAGGTGGCAAAAGCCGCTGGCGTCATGTCTTCCTTGTCATAAATGACTTCAGACTCTCCACTGACACGATCAAAGATGATGAATGCGTTTTCCACCGTGATGGTCTTCTGGCCATTACGGCGCAAGAGATTATGCTTGAGCCAGAAAGCATGACGTCCATCCTGGCTGGTGCCACGGAAGTAGAATGATTCGTAAAGCCCTCCACGGGCTTCGGGCAATGCAAAGGCCACCGGATCAATCATGAATATCCCCTTAACTCATGCGCAAGCGCAGTGCCTTGAGCGGGAACATCACAACGGAATCACGATACACCAGCTCGGCCTCACCAATGACATGTCCACCCCGATACACCATCAGCGGCAGTGTTGTCATGGACTCCACCAGATTACGGACATCATAGGTTTTACGGCCCGCGACATTCAGTTCACCAATATCATCAAGCTCGAAATGCAGATCGTAGGAGGGCCCGGTCAGCTGCAGTACCAACTCGCCGCGCACCCTCACAGGGCGGTGAAAGGCCCCAAACTCCACCGTACCGGAGCAATGGCGGACTGCCCCGAAACGGAGAAGCTCTGTAGTGGCTGCATCCACATTCAGCACAAACGAGTGTCGGCCAGCGGGCAAGCCGCTGTCAGGATTGAAGGCAATCCAGCCTGACATGTGTTCCTTGAGTACGACTTGCAAAGACATATACCCCTCATTTGCCGGAAACCGGCTCTTTAACTTTCTTGCGACTACCAAAGTGCATCTCAAGCCTCAACACTACCGAGGGCACCATATCCCACCCCACATCCCGGTAGCTCGTCAATCGTGGCTCAACCTCGTAATAAAGCCAATCACGCAGAAATGACTGCCGCCACAACATCCAGGGCCCGTAGCTCTCCTTGCTGTAGTTGGGCTGGGTATGGCCGCTCAGGGAAATACCGTAAGCGAGTGAGCCGTTATCCTTGAGAACATGCGACATTGCCAGCCCATGCGTCCAGAAAAAACCATCCTCATCCTGAGTCTGATCAAACTGGAAAACCGTATTGAAGCTCAACACTGACTGCTCCGACATGGCACGCTGAAAATCCAGCTGGGAGGTGGATACACCCAGACTTTCGGTACCATAACGAAAGGTCTGGCCTGCCCTCATCACAGAGTTCTCGGTCAGCGTCCATACCCTGCGCAGGCGCAGGCGCGCGAAAATGTCCGGACCACTGCGCAGACCAATATCCATGTCCGAGTCGATCCTGTCGACATCCAGCGGATTCCAGCGCACGGATACCGAGGCATTATCCCGGATATCCTTCAATGCCTGCGGCGAACTGCGCTGCTCCTGCGTGAGTGTACCTTCCCC
>JBASJP010000345.1:0-4939 GCA_049655345.1 Moraxellaceae bacterium | reverse complement strand
GACAACAATGGCGTGATTGTTGCCGCTAAAAAACTGGTCTGACCTGTCGGGCGCCAAATATGGCACGCAGGAAAGCACCAAAGAAAAAGCCCGGCCGATCTTCAAGAAGGGCCGGGCTTTTTCATGTCTGCAGGCGCGTAGATCAGCCCAGCAGATCCTTCACGCCTTCACGCTCTTCCAGCAGCTCGTTCAGGGTGAAATCCATGCGCTCGCGGGAGAAGGCGTCGACTTCCAGGCCTTCCACGCGGGTGTATTCGCCATTGGCAGTAGTGACGGGCACGCCGTACATGATGCCTTCAGGAATGCCATAGGAGCTATCCGACGGGATGCCCATGGTGACCCATTCGCCATTGGTGCCCAGGGCCCAGTCGCGCATATGGTCGATGGCAGCGTTGGCGGCAGAAGCAGCCGAGGACAGGCCACGGGCTTCGATGATGGCAGCGCCACGCTTGCCCACGGTCGGCAGGAACACGTTCTTGTTCCATTCTTCGTCGTTGATCATGGCCTTCACGCCTTCGCCATTGATGGTGGCAAAGCGATAGTCGGCGTACATGGTCGGGGAGTGATTGCCCCAGACAACCAGCTTCTTGATATCAGCCACGGCCTTGCCGGTCTTGGCAGCGATCTGCGACAGGGCACGGTTGTGGTCCAGACGCAGCATGGCGGTGAAGTTCTTGGCGGGAAGGTCCGGAGCCGACTTCATGGCGATGTAGGCGTTGGTGTTGGCCGGGTTGCCGACCACCAGCACCTTCACGTTGCGCGAAGCGACGTCGTTCAGGGCCTTGCCCTGGACGGTGAAGATCTTGGCGTTTTCCAGCAGCAGGTCCTTGCGCTCCATGCCTGGGCCACGCGGACGGGCACCCACGAGCAGGGCGTAGTCAGCATCCTTGAAGGCAACGGCAGGATCATCAGTACCCACCATGCCGGCCAGCAACGGGAATGCGCAGTCTTCCAGTTCCATCATGACGCCCTTGAGAGCGGCCTGGGCCTTCTCGAACGGCACTTCCAGCATCTGCAGGATTACCGGCTGGTCTTTGCCCAGCATTTCGCCAGAGGCGATACGGAACAGCAGGCTGTAACCAATCTGGCCGGCGGCGCCGGTAACGGCCACGCGAACGGGCTTCTTCATGATGAAAACTCCTGGGGTTCAAAAGTAAGGGAGCGGGCGCTCCAGCAAATTCGGGCATGCCGGCGGGTAATCCGGATGCCCCCGGGTGCCGGATAGGCAGCCGAAACAAACGGAGCGAATTGTACACATGCCGGGGCAGGGATGCGACCGCCATCCTGCCACCAGTGGTGTAGAATGGGCGGCATTCCAGAGGTTATCCGTCATGCTCATCCGCAAACTCTTCGGTTTCGAGAACGCCCATGTCGTGCGCAACTGCACCAGCGACCGCTGCAGCCGCTCCATTCACGGGCACAGCTACAAGGTTGAGGTGATCCTGGAGGCGCATGCGCTTGACCATGGCCAGATGGTCTACGACTTTGGTCTGATGAAGGGGCATATCCGTACCCTGATCGACAGCTTTGATCATGCCATCTGCTTCTGGGACAAGGACGATGCAGCCTATATCGAGGCTTGCAAGGCGTTCAGTGCCCGCTGGATTGCCCTGCCCATCTCTCCCTCTGCCGAACAGTTTTCCCGCCTTTTCTTTGTGCTGGCCGATGCCGTACTGAAGCAGACGGACATGCGCAACGGTGAGGCTGATGTCACCCTGCAGTCCATCATCGTGCACGAAACGGCGACGGGCTATGCCCAGTGCTTCCGGGAGGATGTCCTTAATCCCCGTATGGGTGAGATACCCCTGGCCTCAATTGTCTTTTCTGATCAGGTACGCAATGAGTGGCCTGACCCCGAGCTCTATGAGCGGCTAAAGCGGGGAGAGCGTTTCATCAACCCCCTGGCGGGCCAGCAGGTGTTGTAGCAGGACACAAAACACAACATTTCGAAACGTTTTCCAACTTTCATAAAATCGTCATCTGCGGCAGTTTTAATGCCACTACAAAGAGACGAAAAGAGAAAAGAGGAAACCCGCGATGGAGATGATTGAGTTTCGTGAAGAGTGGCTGGAGCAGGATGACATGCCTGCCGATGAGGCTGACCTTGGTGGTGATGCTATCGAGATGTGAACGTGGGTTCACTCCCGATCATTGATATAAAAACCGCTGATTTGCGGTTTTTTTTTGCCTGTTTCTCGCTGGATGATGTGGAGCGTGGTTTTTATCGTCGCAAGACCAGCCCTGTTCTGCGCCGGTAATCGCCAGGTGTTTCACAGGTCCATCGCTTGAATGCTCTCTGGAAGGCCCCTGGCGTTGAAAACCCCAATAAAAAAGCAATCTCGCCAAAGCTTGTCTGGGTGTCGCGCATGTAGCTGAGGGCGAGATCCTTGCGCATCTCGTCCAGTAGCGCCTGGAATGTTGTTCCTTCTTCCTTCAGTTTGCGACGTAGTGTCCAGTCCGGCATGCCCAGGCGCTCTGCCGTAGCCTCCAGTGATGGTGTTTTGCCATGCAGCAATGGGCCAATGATGTTCTGAACGCGTCCTTGAACGGTTTCAGCGATGGTCAGCTTCTTCATTCTTCCCTGGGCAAGTGCCAATAGCTGCTGATGCAGTATCGGGTTGGCCTCCCGGATCGGCAGGAGTGGCGCCTCGGATGTCAGAACCAGCCGGCTTTCAGGTCGATCAAATGTAACATGCGCCCTGAATCTCTCCTCGTATGCCGGACGATAGTCTGGTGCCGGGAACTCGATGTGCACCTCTTCTACCAGTCCGGTACGCCCCGTCAGGGTCTCTGCAAGTGTTTGCCAGCTGGTTAGCAGGCTGTCCACTACAAACCTGTTGTACTCGTTATAAGGGGCAATGGAGTAAAAAACGACAGCTGGCAGTTGTGGCACATATGCCGAGGCGCCTCTGTAGCAACGCCCGGTCAGGGGTTCGAATCTGGTCAGGGTTTCGAATGCTTCACCCAGCGTCGGGCTGGTCATTGCCAGAAGCCCGGGTAGTCCAAGGTCGCTGATACGACAAATTCTGCCCATATGCAGGCCAAGCGTCGGGTCACCGGTTTCCCTGATGGCATTTGCGCCAAGCCTCATCAGGTCAGTTAACCCGATTCGGCTGTCCGGATCTCGCAATTGGGCGGGCGTTAGCCCGACTTGTGCAAGCAGCAGGTCCGGCTTTGCCCCCAGAGCCTCTGCGGCATTCAGCAGCAAATGTACGGTAGGGGCAGCAATGTCACCGATTTTCATGGCGGTCGGGGTTTCCTCGGCAGATACGAACTTGTCAGATCAGGTTATTGAGGCGGGTGATCAACGGGCGCTAATGTCGCATCATCGTTATGTCTTGTGAGCCAATGGTCTGTCTTGTACCGACTTGATTGTGGTTAGAGGTCGAGTGCTCGGCAAGGACATAAAAGTACCCCGTTATTGACGAATTTCATCATTGCTCTGCTATTTCCCAGAGGTTTTCATGTCCGGTCAGCAAAAGTACAGTCATCTGCTGCAGCCACTGGATCTGGGTTTCACCCAGCTCCGCAACCGCGTCATCATGGGTTCAATGCACACCGGCCTCGAAGAGGTCAGCATGGAACGACAGGCTGCCTTTTTTGCCCGGCGCGCTGAAGGCGGGGTGGGGCTGATCATTACCGGCGGTATTGCAACCTCTCCGGCAGGCGGTCTGGCCCCGGGTTCCTCCGGCATGTTTACCGAGAAGGATGCCGAGCATCATTCGATCATTACCCGTGCGGTTCACGAGGCTGGCGGCAAGATTGCCATGCAGGCATTGCATGCCGGGCGTCAGTCCTTTCATCCCGATATGCTCGCTCCCTCGGCCAAGCAGTCGCCAATTTACCCGTTTCCGCCAAAGGCGATGACGGAAGAGGATGTTGAGCGCGAACTGTCAAACTGGGCAAATGCCTGCCGTCTTTCTCAGCAGGCAGGTTATGACGGTGTTGAAATAATGGGTTCAGAGGGCTATTTGCTTAACCAGTTCCTCACCACACGGGGCAATGAGCGTGATGACCAGTGGGGTGGTTCGTACGAAAACCGTATGCGTTTCCCGCTGGAAGTTGTACGTCGGGTTCGCTCTGCGACGGGGCCAGGCTTCATTATTGTTTATCGCCTGTCAATGATGGATCTGGTGCCGGATGGCCAGAGTTTTGATGAAATGATTACCTTTGCCAAGCAGCTTGAGCAGGCAGGGGTCAATATCATCAATACCGGTATTGGCTGGCATGAATCGAAAATCCCGACCATCGCAACAATGGTGCCACGAGGAGCTTTTGCCTGGGTGACGCGCAAGGTCAAGGAGGCCGTGAACATTCCTGTATCGGCCTCAAACCGTATCAACATGCCTTCGGTGGCCGAAGACATCCTTGCCCGTGGCGATGCCGATCTTGTCTCGATGGCGCGCCCGATGCTGGCTGACCCTGACTGGGTTGCCAAGGCAATGGCGGATCGCGAACAGGAGATCAATACTTGCATCGCCTGCAATCAGGCGTGCCTGGATCATACCTTTCAGCTACGGCTTTCTTCGTGTCTGGTCAATCCGCAAGCCTGTTATGAAACCGAGCTTGTCTACGTCAAGACAGGCAAGCCGAAAAATATTGCCGTCGTGGGAGCGGGTCCTGCCGGGCTTTCCTTCGCCAGCGTTGCTGCGCAACGGGGCCATGCCGTTACCTTGTTTGATGCGGATACAAAAATTGGTGGGCAGTTCAACATTGCCAAGCAGATTCCCGGCAAGGAAGAGTTTCACGAAACCCTGCGTTATTTTGATGTCATGCTGAAAAAGCATAGTGTCAGGCTGTCTCTTGGCAAACGGGTTACTGCTCACGATCTGGCTGGCTTTGACGAGATTATCCTGGCAACAGGTATCGTTCCTCGCCATCTTGATATTGCCGGACTGGATAGCCCGAAAGTGCTTTCTTACCTGGATGTATTGCGCGA
>JBASJP010000344.1:0-2974 GCA_049655345.1 Moraxellaceae bacterium | reverse complement strand
CCAGCACATGCCCGGGCAATGCCAGCAGCGAACTGCCAACAGCAGCGAGCTGCGCGCCTCCAACAAGGAAGCGACGACGCGAAAGCGGCTCAAGGCCAGCCAGGAATTCGGGGGGAAGCGGAGTGTTGCTATTCATCTTGCTCCTCGGCGGACACCGTCCGGGGCAACTTTCTAGTTATAGGATCAATCTCTCAGTCTAGCCAATGCCGAGGCAAAACCCAACCATAAATAATGGCACTGTCCATTTTGACTGATTTTTTGACCGCAGGGGCTCATAGTACGCCGCTCCAGAGCTCTCGCCTGGAGCCCTCAGGGTCATGACGCACCCGGGTATCTGCAGCCATGTGAAGCACTGCCCGCTCCCTTTTCTCATAGATGGGCCAGTCAGGCCAGCCATCGGCCGCAGGCACCGATCCGGAAGCAAAGCTGGCCCAGGCCTGGCGCACCTGCCGGGACAATCGCTCCGCCGCCTCACCCCCACCGGTAAAGAACTGGCCCGCCGGGCGATCAGTAATACCGAACACAAACGGCACCTCCATGACATGACAGCTTTTCAGCCGGCGATTGAAGGCACAGGGCCAGTCAAACAGGTACTGCCAGGTTCCCGCCGGCTGCCCGAATCGGGCTTCGGCAAGCCGGATGGTGGGAATACGGAACATCCGGTCCGTTTCATACGCGCAGAACAAGTCACTGCCCGGCACAGCAGGGATGATCTCCCTGTAGCGCGCCAGCATCATGGCACCACGCCCCGGCAGGGTCCGCTCGAACTCATGCAGCAGCCGGGCCTCATCCGGCTCCGGTCTGGCCTGCTCGGCCCCCATGCTCTGCGGTGAAAGGTAGAACAGATTCCACTCATCCACCGTTGTCCCCAGCAACAACGGAATGTCAGCAGATGCCCCTTTCGACAGTGCCACAAGGGGATGTTCCGGCAATATGTCATCACCAACCCGGGGCATCAGCGTCATGCCAAACTGGGCAACAGGCTCTGCATGCATGCCCCGGGTAACCGTGGCCCTGAAACAGCTGCGCTGAGCCCTGACTACTCCCATGATCTCGCCTTGCAGGCAAACCGCCGGATTCCCACCTGCCGCCTCCGCAAACAGATGCGTGATTCTGGACGCCTCATCCCGAGAGACCACATGATCGGGACTGCCGCTCTGGATAATGGCCCGCGTAAATAATCCCTTTGCCAGCGGGCTTGCCATCAGACAGGCAATGCTCATACCACCAGCAGACTCACCAAAGAGGGTAACAGACCGCGGGTCACCCCCAAAGTCTGCAATATGGTCCTGCACCCATTGCAGGGCCAGCAACTGGTCGCGAAGGCCGGCATTGCTGACGCCGCCAAGCTCCGGCCAGTCAGACCATTCTCCAAAACCGAGAATACCCAGGCGATAGTTGATACTGACAACAATCACGCCATTGTCGCGAGCCAGCGCCGTACCATCATAAAGTGACTGATTGCTGGCTCCTGCGGAAAAGCCACCGCCATGAATCCAAACCATGACCGGCAAATGTGCCGCCGCCTGTACAGGTCGCCAGATATTCAGTGCCAGACAGGCATCACCCGTGGCACCCACCGGCATGAACGGTATCTCGTCCTGGGGCGCGGCCTGTGCCCATTCGGTGGCATCAAGCACACCCGCCCATGGCATGACCGGCTCTGGTGCGCGAATGCGGCCCAGCCTCTGCAAGGGCATTCCATAAGGAATACCGCGAAACTGTTGCACACCGTTTTTTTCCAGACCGGCGATCTGGCCCAATCGCGTATCAACACGTACTGAAGACATACATTTTCCCCAACAAGGCCGACATCATCGCCCACACATCTGACAACGCCAACCCTCTGACCAATGACGACTGTGAATCGGCAAACAATAACGTCTAGAATGGATGCCAATCACCTGCCGACCGCCAGCGAATCATGCCTGTTGCCCTCTCCCCCACTGTTTCGTCCGTCTACATCAATCATCTTGTTGATGTCGCCCGGCTGATGGGGGCTGACCTTGGTGCCACAGAGTCAGAGCTTGGTCTGGACAGCAACCTGTTGAACGACATCAACGCGCGGGTTCCATTTGCTGTTGAGGATGCACTCTATGCTGCCATCCTCAAGCAACTGCATGACCCGTGGTTTGGCCTGCACACCGGCGAGAATGTGCGTCCGAACTCAATCGGGGTTCTGGGCTATGCCACCATGAGCAGCCGCAATCTGGGCGAAGCCGTGGGCCTCATGCTGCGCCATGAGCACTTTCGCTCCGAGGTTGGCAATTGTGAAATGGTGGTTGATGACCAGACCTTCAGTATCAGCTGGCACGCATTTGATGGCGCCACAGAACCCCATCGGCACCGTGTAGAGGCCGCTTTTTCAAGCTGGGTCAGCTATGGCCGCTGGATCACACGAAGCCAGCACAACCCGCTGAAGGTGCAGTTCAGGCACAAGGCGCCCTCTGACGACCTGCGCGAATATGAACGCATTTTCCAGTGCCCGGTTGAATTCGGGTCTGATGAAAACCGCATAACCCTGGAAGCAAGCCTGCTGGACACCCCTCTTGCCGATGCCGATGCCGATGTACACCGGCTTATGCGCGCCCGCGTAGAACAGGTGCTGGCCAACTATCAGGCCCGAGGCAACTTTCTCGCACAGGTAAGACTGGCCATGACCGAGGCATTGCCACTGGGAGCACCAACACTGGAAACCATGGCGGACACACTGGGCCTTAAGCCATGGACATTGCGTCGCCGACTGAGTGCCGATGGCGCTGATTTTTCCTCACTGCTGGATCAGGTGCGCATTCATCTCGCACAACGCTATCTGGCTGATCCGACACACCCCATCAGCGACATTGCCAGCCTGCTCGGCTACTCCGAACAAAGCGCCTTCAACCGGGCCTTCAAACGCTGGTTCAAATGCACGCCGGCAGGTTACCGGCAACAGATACAGCAAGGTCAGCGCGTCTAGGCATCAGGGCCGGGC
>JBASJP010000343.1:0-2445 GCA_049655345.1 Moraxellaceae bacterium | reverse complement strand
ACAGCACCAGGTTGGATGCAATGTGGTTACTGTTCCATGAGTGGTGCGGCTGACACTGCTCATAGCGGCCATTGTCGAGTTTTTTGCGGATGAGGCCGTAATGCTCGATGTAATTGGCCGAGGTGAGCTGGAAACCGCCCCAGAAGGCCACCATCATCAGGATGGGCACCATGGCAACGCCATACAGTGCGATCAGGCCTGCATACAGCACAAACGTGATGACACCGCCCTGCACCATTTCATTGTCCAGACTCCAGTCGGACTTGCCGAGGCGCTCCATGCGCTCGCACTCCAGATCCCACGCACGGAAAAAGGCACCCGGCATTTCACGAAAGACAAAACGGTAGATAGTTTCACCCATGCGCGAGGACGCCGGATCTTCCGGGGTTGCCACATGACGGTGGTGCCCGCGATTGTGCTCGACACTGAAATGTCCATACGCGCCCAGTGCCAGCGTGGCCACGGCCAGCTTGCGATCCAGCAGGTTTTTCTTGTGGCCCATCTCGTGACAAAGGTTAAGTCCAAATCCCAGCATGCTGCCAGTGGTCAACACCACGGCAAGCCAGTGATACCAGGGCAGTTCATGCGTGGCGAGAAAGATCACATTGAAGAAAAAACCGAACCACAGCATGGGCACGACGGCGTAGGTGATATAGCGGTAATAGTTGTCGGCCTCCAGACGCGGCACCGCTGATTCCGGCGGATTGCTCCGGTCCTCGCCAAACAGGCGGTCCATCATGGTCACGCCGACATAGAACAACGCAAGGAAGGCCCACAGCCAGGCCACATTGCCGGTCTGCAGGTAGAGAATGGGGCCCAGCGGTCCGCCCAGCGGAGCAATCACGGACAACAGCCAGGCATAGCGTTTGCGGTCGCGATAGGTGACCGCGGCGTGATCAGTAGTGGAAATGGCAGCAGTCATGGCAGCTCCTTTCAGTCATCAATGGGACAGGCTCCAGACTAGGGCTCCCCCTCGGCCGAAATAACCGCTAGGATTGGCAATAAATCGTCTTTTTATGACATCTCAACCAGCGGAGGCCGCATGATCGAACCGGAGCACTGGCTCAAGCCAGCGATACATCCGGTCTACGCACGCCTGCTGTGCGCAGAATTGCGCCGTCGCGGCTTCAGCGAGGCCGAGATAATTGCGGGCACCCATCTCGACTGGGAAACGCTGCATACGGACAACCGCTTCCTGAGCCTGGAACAGATGCGCCGTCTGACGCTGCATGCACTGGCCCTGTCGCAGTGCCCCTGGCTTGGCATTGAAGTGGGCAACCTCACGCAACTCTCGGCCCATGGGGCGCTTGGTAGCGCAGTGGTCGCCAGCAGCAATCTGGTGCAGGCACTGGCAGTGGTGGAACGCTATGCCTCGTTACGGCAGGGCGTCGCCTCCATGCGGCAAGAGCAAGGTGAAAACCTGTGCATGGTGATTGATGAACACATGATGCCCGAGGAGTTGCGCGAGTACCTGCTCGGGCATTTTGTTGCCAGCCTGCTGCGTCTGCTGGAAACAGTGACGGGAAAATCCCTGCAGGGGGAAGTGCACATCGAGTGGCCCTTCGCGGAGCCACCATGGGCCGCGATGTACCAGCATCTTGCCGTGCAGAACAGTTTTGGTAACGCGCAACTGCGCATTCATGTCACCGCCAACCTGATCAACAGTCCCAGCCTTGCCGCCGACCCGGAGGCAGCGCGTATTGCATTGCGCGAATGTGAGCGCCTGCTGCAGAAAGAACAGCAAGGTGGCAGCCTGACCCAGCGGGTACAGTCACGGCTGGTGCACTGCAAAGAACATTACCCGACGCTGGAGGAAATGGCGGCAGAAGAACACGTGTCTTCACGCACCCTGATCCGCCACCTGCACGAGGAAGGCACTACTTACCAGCAGCTGCTGGATGATGTGCGCAAGGAGCTTGCCTGCTGGCTGCTGCTGCAGACAGAACTGCCGGTAGAGATGGTGGCCGAACGCCTGGGTTACGGCGACACTTCCAACTTCAGTCGCACGTTCCGGCGCTGGCTGGGCGTGACGCCGCGCGAGTTCCGCACGACGTCATGACACGGCCGCATTACCTTTCAGGCTTTCTCATACCTGAGAAAGCCATTATTCCTCCTTGAGTGCACACTCGAAGTTTGCCGGATCGATCTTGCACCGCACTTTCTTCAGGATTGCCATCATGCGCGGGTCGTATGTCCCGTCTTTTGTCAGCTGCATGCGGGACTCGCGCATAAGCCGTGAGTACTTTTGCTGCTCTGCCTCGGGCAGGTCCAGCCAATACTTCGGATCAATATCCTTTTCACTGTTGTCGATCATTCCATAAACCGTATCCAGCTTGGTTGCGGCATAGGAACGCAGCTTGAGCACGAGATTGTCGAACTCCGGCACTTCCTTGACGAACTTTGAACGACGGATAACGATGGACCCGGTGATCTGAACCAGCGGCA
>JBASJP010000342.1:0-4210 GCA_049655345.1 Moraxellaceae bacterium | reverse complement strand
GCTGAATGTCAGTCGAGGCTCGGTGCGTGAGGCACTGCTGGTCCTGGCCCGAAAGCGGCTGATCGAGATTTATCCTCGCCGTGGTGCTGTGGTCTCGGAAATGTCTCCTGTACAGGTCAAGGCGCTGTACGAGGTGCTGTCGATGCTGCTGCAGATGATTTGTCGCAAGGCATCGGAGAACTGGCGCCAGCACGACATGGAAGGGTTTGTTGGCCAGTTGCAGCGTCTGCAGTCCTGTGTCGATGAGGGGGATATCGAGGGCTTTCACGAAGGTGCCTTCGAGTTCTTCAACATGGCATACCGCTTTGCAAACAACAGCTATGCCTCTGATATTCTTGATGATTTGCAACCGGCCGTGCGCCGTGCTGCTTATCTTGCCCTGCATACGGACCGGCGCGAGCTGGATGAGGCGCTCGCGTTCCTGAAGGGCGTGGTGGATAGCATCATGATGCGGAAGGGCGAACAGGCAGCCTCCCTGATAGATGACTTTTGCATACACCAGCGGAACCTGGTGCTGGATGCGTTGTTAAGGGTCAAGCAGATTGAAGTGGCTTGGGCTCTGCGGCACCGTCGTTAAGCAATTGCTCATAAGGTACGACCACTTGTTCTTTCTTTTCCGGAATTCGACTATATTGGTTGGACCAGTTTTCCTGCTGAGGCGGGTGATTAGATCATGAGCAAGCGCAAACCATTAGGTGAAGCACTCTACGAAGAGTTGTGCCGGGACATTATTCATGGCCGCATCGCGCCAGGAGCAAACATGCTCCCGGAGCGAAAGATGGCGGAGTCCCGGGGACTGAACCGTGGCGCGGTGCGCGAAGCCATGAAGCGTCTTGAACAGATGCGCCTGATACATACGGTACATGGCGGGGGCAATCGTGTAACTGACTGGCAGCAGGTTGCCGGCCTGGAGCTTCTGCCGGATCTTCTGGTCAATGAAAGTGGTCTGCCCAATTTTGCCATGCTCCGGTCTTTGCTGGAGATGAGGGCGTCGATGGCGGTAGACGCAGCGAGGCTTGCTGCGCAACGGGCAGAGCCAGAGGCCATCCAGTCATTGCAGGAGTCTGTTGATCGCATGCGAAAGCGGCCCAATGATGTCGAATATCTGCAGTCCGAGGTGCAGGCATTCTGGGGGCAACTAGTGAGGTCGGCCGGCAATCAGGTCTATGTTATGGCATTCAATTCATTGTCTCTGTGCTGGGTGCGCTACGGGGCACACTTGCGTCATCTGCTCAGTGATGAGTTACGTGCCATTAATCAATACCAGGCGATTGTTGATGCCTGCCGCAAGCGTGACCCCGAAAGGGCGGCCAAGCATTCGGCCCACCTGGTACGGATGGCTGCCGAACAGATCGAAAAAGTGGCGTCTGGTTACCAGCAACGACAGTCTGTGAACAACGGCGACCTGTTTGCCTTCTAGTTTGTCATTTGTATTGGTGCGACCATTTTTTATGTCACTGCCCTGGACTCTGTCGCGCCTTGGCATGGAGGCTTGGTGGGTTTTTCTGTACACTCTCGCGGGTCTATTTGTCGAGACAAGCCATCCTCAAATATTAATGAGGTATTTGGTGTAATACACTGTTTTTCAAGGGAATTAATAAAGGGTATTTTGCTGGCTATCGGACACTTGTCTGAGCGGCAAGCCCTATCGGGACTGACATGCGACTGAAGAGCATCAAGCTGGCTGGCTTTAAATCCTTTGTGGACCCAACCACAGCCTATTTTCCGACCAATCTTTCGGCGGTTGTCGGCCCTAACGGTTGCGGCAAGTCCAATGTGATTGATGCTGTGCGCTGGGTTATGGGGGAATCATCAGCCAAAAACCTGCGTGGCGAGTCCATGACGGACGTTATTTTCAACGGTTCGTCGGCGCGCAAGCCGGTGGCCCAGGCGTCGATTGAGCTGGTTTTCGACAATTCGGATGCAACCTTGGGCGGAGAGTATGCCCAGTTTGCCGAAATATCGATCAAGCGCGTGGTTACCCGCGATGCCAAGTCGGACTACTTCCTGAATGGCATTCGTTGCCGGCGCAAGGACATTACCGATATTTTCCTGGGCACGGGTCTGGGCCCTCGTTCTTACGCCATCATCGAGCAGGGGATGATCTCCCGTCTGATTGAGGCACGCCCGGAGGAGCTTCGTGTTTATATCGAAGAAGCTGCCGGCATTTCAAAGTACAAGGAACGGCGTCGTGAAACCGAGACGCGCATGCGCCACACCCGCGAGAATCTTGAGCGCCTGAGTGACATTCGCGAAGAGCTGGAAAAGCAGTTGCAGCACCTGCAGCGACAAGCTCAGTCTGCAGAAAAATATAAGGAATTCAAGGAGGAGGAGCGACTTCTTAAGGCACAACTTCAAGCGCTGCGCTGGCAGGCACTGGACCTTCAGGTAGGCCAACGTGAGACCCTCATCCGTGAGCTTGAGATCCGGCTGGAGGCTGTGATCGCGGAGCAACGTTCTGCTGATGCGGCGCTGGAGAAGCAGCGCGAAACCCAGATTGAGCTTTCCGACAAGTTTTCTGAGGTGCAAAGCCGTTTTTACAAGGTCGGTAACGAGATTTCCCGGCTTGAGCAGAACATGACCCATCAACGTGAGCGTCTTGTGCAGCTCCGGGATGACATGGCGCAGGCGGAGCGTAGCCATCAACAGGCCAGTGAGCATTTGCAGCTTGATGAAGCGCAACTGGAGGATGTTCGCGGCCAGCTACTGGCCCTTGAACCGGAGCAGGCGCTTTATCAGGCCCAGGCCGAAGAGCTGGCCGAAGGACTCGCCGTGGCGGAAGAGCGGATGCAGCATTGGCAGCAGGAATGGGAACAGTTCAACCAGACTGCAGCTGGGGCTCGTCAGCAAGCAGAAGTTGAGCAGTCCAAAATCCAGCACATGGAGCAGGCTATTCAGCGCTCCAGGGAGCGGCTTGATCGACTTGATAGTGAGCGCAAGAGCCTGACTGCAGGCCCTCTGGCAGACGAAGTGGCAGTATTGAACGAACAACTGGCTGAAGTTGAGCTTCAGCTTGAGGCGGGCCAGGAAAAGGTTGATGCCGCCGCATCTGGTATTACCAGTCAGCGTGAGATCAATAACCGCCTGCACAGTGAAGCGGATGCTCTGAAGTCACGGTCCCAGATACTCAAAGGCCGTGAGGCCTCACTTGAAGCGCTTCAGCAGGCCGCCATGGGGCAGGAGAGTGGTCTTACCACATGGCTCGAGTCTGAAGGCCTGTCCTTGCGCCCGCGACTGGTTGACCAGTTGCAGGTGGAAGGCGGCTGGGAACGTGCCGTTGAGACCGTTCTGGGGCGCAGCCTTCAGGCCGTCTGTGTTGACTCGCTGGGTGCGCTGACTGACAAACTCGTGAATCTGGCCAAGGGAGACCTGACCTTTGTAGAGAATCGTCAGGCACCTGCATCTGGCGGCCAGGTCGCCAGAACACTGTCGTCACTGGTCAAGGGAGCCGAAACAACCGCATTGCTGGCAGGCGTGTACGCCTGTGAGACCCTGACGGATGCCATGCGGGTACGTGAGCAGTTGGCTGCACATGAGTCGGTGGTTACACGTGATGGTATCTGGCTTGGGGCTAACTGGTTACGCGTGATTCGTGAGGAAGACTCCGAGTCTGGCGTACTGGCCCGCAAACAGGAGCTGGTCCGTGTCATTGAAGAGCTGGCCCTGATTGATGAGCAGTTGGCGGACAAACAGGCGGCTCTGGAGGAGGGGCGTGAGGCACTGCGCTCGCTGGAATTGCAGAGAGAGGATGCCCAGCGTGCGCTGTCACAGCTGACACGGTCTCGTGGCGATGTCCAGGCGCAGTTGGGCGCCAAACAGGTTCGTCTGGAGCAGTTTACTGCCCGCTCAAGCCGTATTGAAAAGGAAATGGAGGATGTCCAGTCGCAGCTGCGGCTGGATCAGGAGCAGCTGTCAGAAGCACGCCTGATCCTGCAGGACGCACTGGATGCAATGGGGCGTGACTCTGCTCGGCGAGAAGAGTTGTTGCGTGAGCGCGATGCAGCGCGTGAAGGCCTGGACGGTGCACGGCAACGCGCACGGGCAGACCGTGATGCATCACACCAGATGGCATTGACGCTGCAAGCGCTGCGCACCCGTGAGACCTCGCTGGCCCAGAGTATCGGCCGTTTGCAGGAGCAGTTATCCAGTCTTGCCGAGCGCCGGGAGATGCTTCAGGAAAGCCTGCTTGAGCTGGAGAATCCCGGCGGAG
>JBASJP010000341.1:0-11166 GCA_049655345.1 Moraxellaceae bacterium | reverse complement strand
GACTGCTGGAGCAGGTGCTACCTACCTACTTCAGGATTGAAGACCCAGCCCGGCTGGCCGCGCGCCTTGCCTCGTACCGCATTCCTCATCGCCCCGAGGCTGGCCCGTGGGCTCACCTTCATGCACTGCTGAAGTCCGCCGCGCGCCAGACAGCTGACCCTGGCGAATTCGGCGTGGTCAGACTGGACAAACAAGGCCCAGACCTTGCCACATTACGCGAGCAGATCAATGAGGACCTGCATCACTTGGCGCAGGCCTATTATGACAAGGACTTCCTGCGAGCCGTCCGCAATGCCCCGGTTAGCAGCAAAGACGCTTGAGCACATAGCCCGTGGCCACCAGGGCGCATGAGTTGGGCTGAAAAAAGAGGGCAATGGCTCCTGCAAGACGAAACAGTTTGGTATAGTCGCCCGCCTGTGCGCCAGTGGCGAAACTGGTAGACGCGCTGGATTTAGGTTCCAGTCCTTTGCGGGGTGTGGGTTCAAGTCCCTCCTGGCGCACCACTTACTGCCCTCCTGCCTTTTCCCCTACTCGTCAGCCATACGCTCCCGCGTAACCTGGCCGCGATTGACCAAACCAATCGCACCACCCAACGCCATGCCCGTCAGGAGTCCACTCAGGTGGCCTACATTCGACACCGGGCCAAACAGTACATCCAGCAATCCCGTATAACCTATTGCCAGCCAGCCGATCATGAACCAGAGGATTTCCTTGCGCAGGCGGAAACCCGCCGCCGGGTTCAGCAATGGATAAATCCACAGGTATCCCAGCAAGCCATAAATCACCCCCGAGAGACCACCAAAATTCGGGCCATACTGCAGCCCTTGTGCTGCATTACTGACCAGCGCAATGACAATACTGATGCCCAGCAGTCGCCACGCTGACTGACCACGCTCGATCAGTGCACCCAGCTCCCACCACCAGAGCAGATTGAACGCAATGTGCATGATGCTGAAATGCATCAATGCCGGTGTAAGTAGCCGCCCCCATTGCAGCCCCCACCATTGCAGACCAGTGTCAGGTAATGCATCAACTGCAGGATAACGGAGTACTCCAAACACAGTCTCCGGCAGAAGATTCAAGCCGGCATACACGAGCAGACACAGCAATGTCACTGCACGCGTCAACATGCCTCCCCGCCGCCACCAACCTGATATTGCAGACACTCCCGAACCTTCATAAACAGGCTCTGCCTGTGCCTGGCCACTCTGCCAGGAAGCCTGCCAGTATTTAGGGTGATCAGGTGTCGCCAGAAAAATGTCGAGCTCGGCACGTGCCGGCAAGAAGTCCTGATGGTTTTCAAGGACTATCCCGACGCCCTCACCACTATGCTCAAGATGGCTGGCAATGCCGATACTGCGTAAATAATCACTGAAGGCCAGAGCCAGGCGTTTTTCCGGAAAAGTAACAAGCTTCATGCTGACTTCTTATCCTCAGGCAACAGCCTGCGCAAATACTGGTGGCGTTCCACCTGCTTCAGGCGTGCGAGTTTTCTGCACTCATCAAAGAAGAGGGAAAGATCGTTGCCGCTTGTCTGCAGCAAAAGCCTGAATGCCGGGACCAGATCATGATAGGTGCCAACCGTATTCAGACGTGCATTGTTAACCGTCGCAAACCATCCGTCATAACCAGCGTAGCCATTCCAACGTATCTTCTGCTCTGCGTAGGCCTGATGGAGATCGGCATAGACAAGGTCTTTCTGGACGCGTTTGTCTTCATCACTGATGGGTTGTGCAAAGACGGACTGCAAACGCTTCCGGTATGAAAGCACTAGCGCCACAAAGTCATCGCGTCGCTTTTTGGTCAGTTGCAGGCGCTCCAGATCTTGCGGGTAACGCTCGCTGTAGCGACGCAAGCCTTCATCTGCCACTGCTACCGCCAGACTTTCATTAAAAACCGTGTCACCGGGCACAAACAAAACCTGATGCGTCAGCTCATGAAAGATCAGCTCGGCCAACTCGGCCTCTGGCTGATGAACAAAGCTCGACAGTACAGGATCACGGAACCATCCCAGAGTGGAATAGGCAGGAACACCACTCAGATAAACCTCCCACCCTTCTCGCTCAAGCTGAGATGCCAAACGCTGTGCATCCGCCTCGGCAAAGAATCCCCGATACGAAAGGCACCCCACAAACCAGTAGCACCAGGTTCTGGACTGCAGGGACAACTCGGGCGCAGCCATGACCGACCATACCGGGTAAGGCTGCCCGAGCTCCACGTAGTGATCATATTGGCGGCGCGCGGGCAACCCCAGTTCATCACGAGCAAAGCTGCGGATGCGCTGCACCGCCTCCAGCTGGCGTCGCAAACCGGGTGTTATTCCATCGCCATCCAGCAACTGATCAATTGGTTTACGCTTGGCGAGCAGGTTGAAATGCCCCTGCACCGCCTGACCGTAATAGGCAGCACTCTGGCAGCCGGTCAGCAGGAATACCAATAACGGGGAAAAGAGCTGTTTGATGGATAGAGTCTTCATGTGGGGATGCTAGCAAAAATTGGTTGGTGGCACGCCATTATCCCGCATATGCACAATGTCTTACCGGCCGGGCACAGATGCGGACACATGATTGATCAGAGCACCATGAGCCACGACCAGATTGCAGTCGATCAGGGATGTGACTTTTTCCACTCGTGCAACTGCTGCTGCGCCTGCACAAGTTCGGCCTGACTCATCCCAAGCTCCAGTACATCTCTTGCCTCAGATGCTTCATCCACCTCGTCTTGTGCAGCAAGGGAAAGAAAAACCCATGCACGGATGCTTTGACGAGGCACACCCGGCTCACCCAGTAACAACAAACCGAGCCGGTACTGTGCGTCCGAATTACCCTGTTCGGCAGACTTCTCGTACCATACCAACGCTGCGGCATTGTCAGCCAAGACCTCTTCCTGATGCGTCCCCAGTGCCAGTTGAGCCTCATCATCACCCTGGAGAGCGGCCTTCTCAAACCAGAACAGTGCCTGCTCTTCGTCCTGCTCAACCCCCATGCCCTCGGCATATGACTCACCCAGACGGGTCTGGGCTTCGGCATCCCCCTTCTGGGCAGCCTTGAGGAACCACGGAAATGCCTTAACAGGGTCATCCATGCCATCGGCATAGACCCTCCCCAGCCACGTCATGGCCTGAACCTGGCCAGCCATTGCCAAGGGTTGCAGTTCGACCAGTGCCTTTTCAATATCATCTGCCTCGAAAGCAGCAATACCCTCATCAAGCCCGGCATGAGCGACTTGTACAGAAAACAGTGTCGACAACAGCAGAATGGAGAAAATCGCACGCATGATCTTTATTCTTGGAGTGGGTACTGATTTTGCCGACATTATAGGGCGACACAGTCAGCTGCTGAATGGGGATAGCCGCCTATAATCAGCAATATTTATACGGCAGTTCTATTGTCAAATCCCGTGCCCGGAGATAGCTGATCCGGACCGGCAAGGAGCAACTCATGACTGACAGCAACGCCATCGTGACCGAACTGAAAAAGCTGAATCACTTGCTGCATGAGGCACTCCCGGCGCCCGCGCCTGCCCCGGACTTCGCTGCCGGCATTGCCTTCCGCTGGCGCCCTCACCCGCATGGTGGCTATCTGGAGACTGTGCTGGACATCAGCCCCATCCGGCTTGATGACCTGCAAGGGGTTGACCGGCAAAAGTCCGAAGTTCGCCGCAATACTGAGCAGTTTGTTCGGGGTGCTCCAGCCAATAACGTTCTGCTCACAGGCAGTCGGGGCACCGGAAAATCCTCACTGGTCAAGGCGGTGCTGAACGAGTTTTCCGGACAGGGCTTGCGCGTGCTCGAAGTGGAAAAACATCTGCTGCAGGATCTTTCCGATATCGTTGCACAGCTGCATACCCGACCCGAGCGTTTCATCATCTACTGTGATGACTTGTCCTTCAGTGAAGATGACACCAGCTATCGGGCACTCAAAACAGCGCTTGATGGCAGCATGCACGCCGGCAGCCCAAACATCATTATCTATGCCACCAGCAATCGCCGACATCTTCTGCCGGAATATCATCACGACAATGCCATGACCCCTACCGGAGAAAATGGTGAACTGCACCCGGGAGAGGTCATCGATGACAAGATTTCCCTGTCTGACCGCTTTGGTTTATGGCTGACGTTCTATCCGCCCAGCCAGGATGACTACCTGAACATGGCAAGGCACTGGGTTGAACACTTCGGCCTGCACTTCACGAATGACGCCCGTACTGCTGCCCTACAGTGGACAATGGGCAGGGGAAACAGGTCCGGTCGGACTGCTTCACAATTTGCACGTGACTGGGCGGGTCGCCAGCAACTCAGTCCAGACCGCTGAGCATTCACGCCAATCCGGCTTTCTGTTTGTGTGAGCGCTTGTCCAGGTACATGGCGGTATCGGCAACCCGCATCAGTACAGACAGGTCATCGCCATCATCCGGAAAGGACCCGATACCAATGCTGACATTGACGTTAATGGTACGCCCAACAAGCTGAAGGGGTTGGGCAATCGCCTCACGCAGACGGGTAATGAGTGCGTCCAGCGCATCCCCTCGCCCGGTATCCGGGAGCAGCACAAGAAACTCATCACCACCAAAACGGGCAATCAGGTCAGAGGAGCGCAATGTCCCAAGCGCCTGATCGGCGACATGAACCAGCATGGCGTCACCGGCATCATGCCCATGCTCGTCATTGATCCTTTTGAAGTCCTCCAGATCAAGACTCAGCAGCACAAACGGCCGCTTCTGCCGGTATGACAACGATACAAGCCTGCCGGCCTGCTCAAGAAACTGATGCCGGTTTGCCAGTCCGGTCAGGCTGTCCTGGGTCGCCATTACCCCCAACCGTAACTGGCTGGCTGCGGCAAACCAGGCCAGAAGACCCGCAATGAAGGCCAGGCAAGCGGCAAGCACATGCCAGGGTAGCGGATGCCAGTCCGTTGCCATCGATTTGTCACGCCAACGCGCCGCCAACACCCATCGCCCCCCCGGAATTACCACCTCCTGCTGAAGGGCATCCGGAGAACTAAATAGTGCAGCCTCACCAAGGAATACTTCTCCGGTGGCTCCTGTTCCATCCCGTCCGCGCAGGGCATAGATGACTTCATCACCAGAGGTAAGTCCGGCCCGCTCGAACACCGGCAACGGATCAATCGATAGTGCAACAAGCCCCCAGTAATGCGACGTCCCGTCCCTGTCACGAATCAGTACAGGAACACGGTTGATCAGGCCAAGACCGCCCTGAACCAGATTGACAGGGCCAGCCGTCACAGGCTGCCATTCACGACGCACCCTTATGACTGCATCACGCTGGGCTGAGATTTTTTCAAGCTCGACCCCCATGACAGCCTCATTGCCAGCACGGGGATAAATGAAACGAACAATATTGTCAGGAGCAATGGCAATGTTGCGGATGCGCGGCTGGATGGCAAACAACCGCTCGGCCAGTTGCTCGTATTGCGCCTCATCAAAACCGGGATTGGCGCTGACAAACGCTGAAACACTCAAACCCAGTGACAACAGCGTATTGATCTCGGACTCGAGATGGGAGCGGACACTGCTGACCTTGGCCTGCAGGCGGATTTGTGCTGACTGCTCGACACGCTCCTGCTCAAGCTGGATCAGCCATTCGGAAAAAAACAGCACCAGCACACCAGCGGCGACTCCCACTATCAGTGGAAGATGCGTGAGCCTGTCAAAAAGCCTGTCCGTCCGCTTCATGATGCAATCCGTTCCCTGCCACCTCATGCTCATTAAGCTATCTTATGCAATGAGAACACAAGTGAACACACGCACAAACCAGGGGGTCACACTTGCAACCGGCAAGAAAGGTACCTCCTTGAAACAAGAAGGTACCGAGGGCAACTATGCACGCAAACGGCGGGTTTTGAACGTATGCCAGCCACTGCCGGTAATTGCAGCGAGGAAGGCAATAAAGCCGGACTCGCCAGGCTTTGGCTCACCACCATTGGCCATTCGTCGTAACTGGCGCGAATACCAGGCAACCTCCATGAGAGCCATTCTGTCGATCGCGGCAATCCCGGTAGTAATGGGTTTGACCACATGATGAGGATCCTGCCCCTGCAGTACCCGCTTCGGCAGGTCTGGCTCAATTGCCAGCGCACGAGCAATGCCCACGATATCAACAGCACCCGAGCTGACAGCCTCCGCCATTCCTGCACTGCTCCTGAAGCCGCCTGTGAGCATCAGCGGTGTGCTGACCGCAGCTCTCGCCTTCTCGGCAAACTCAAGAAAATAGGCCTCTCGACGACGGGTCGAGTCTTTTTGGAGCACTGCCTTCACGCCACTCATCGCGGGGGCCTCATAGGTTCCCCCGGATATCTCGATCAGGTCTACGCCGGCATCTGACAGGGCACGGATCAGGTCCAGCGACTCCTCCTCCGTGAAGCCTCCACGCTGGAAATCCGCTGAATTGAGCTTAATGCCAACAGGAAAGGATTTACCAACCTGCGCCCGTATTTCACGAAAAACCTCCAGTACAAACCGGCGGCGGTTTTCGGCGTTACCCCCCCAGCGATCCTGACGCTGATTGTGATGACCAGACAGGAACTGGCTCACCAGATAGCCATGGGCACCGTGAATCTGCACACCCGTAAAACCCGCTTTCTTGGCGATGGCAGCGGTACGCCCATAACGCTGGATGAGTTCCTCGATTTCTGTCTCGGTCAGGGCACGCGGAGTGCTGAAAAAACGCGACAGTTCCTTGTTGAACGGAATGGCAGAAGGCGCCACCGTCTCGGCATTCAGACCTTTCGGTGACTGCTTACCCGGGTGGTTGATCTGCATCCACAATTGCGTTCCGTTTCTGGTGCCGGCAGCCGCCCATGCACGCAACTGATCGAGATCACGCTCATCCTCAATGGCGACATTGTTGGGCTCACCCAGAGCGCGCCGATCAATCATGACGTTACCCGTGATCAGCAGACCGATACCGCCATCTGCCCAGCGCCCGTAAAGCCGTTCCAGTCCGGCAGTCATCCGGTTATCCGTGGTGCCCAGCGCCTCGCTCATGGCCGACTTGCCCAGGCGGTTCTTGATTACACTGCCATTTGGCAGGGTATACGGCTGGGACAGAACCCTGGCCACTTCGATTGAGGATGTCATGCCGCACTCCAGTCAGTTTCAGACCGGATCGACGCTATCTAACAATTCGATACTTGTCAAACCATCAATATGTGTCAGAATAGCCCAATCATTCCCGAGCAGGACTCCATGTCGTGATACGCCAACGCCCCACTGATCTTGATCGACTGTCACGCGCGTTCAAGGCACTGTCCAATCCGAACCGGCTGGCCATCTATCTGGAGGTCCTGCAGCAGACACGCATGGAAGTGAAAAGTTGCGGCCTCTCACACCTGATCGACAAACTTGAAATTGGTGCACCCACCGTATCGCACCACACCAAGGAGCTGGTGGATGCCGGCCTGATCACTGTGCAGCGTGATGGCCGCTTTATCCGCTGCACCCTTGATGAAACCATGCGTGAGTTGCTGCATCGTTTCTTTGCCCGTGACAACGAACCTACTCGCAGGTAACCGCCATGCCCCTGAAAGTGCACCATCTTAATTGCGGGACAATGTGCCCTGCCTGTGCCCGTCTTATCAATGGCAAAGGGGGATGGCTGGAGCCAGCCCAGCTGGTATGCCATGTATTGCTGATTGAAACGCCAAAGGATGGACTGGTACTGGTCGACACTGGTATTGGCGCGCTGGATGTCGCCACACCAACACGACTGGGCAAACCCTTCCTGGCACTGACGCGTCCATTGCTGGACCAGCATGAAACTGCGCAGGCCCAGGTTCAGCGCCTTGGCTTCAAATTATCTGATGTCCGCCACATCATCGTCACCCACCTTGATCTTGACCATGCCGGCGGCCTCCCCGACTTTCCGGAAGCCAAAGTCCATGTATTTGCACCTGAATACGAGGCCGCCATGCAGCCAACCTGGCGCGAGCGCGCCCGTTATCTGCCAAGCCAGTGGGCCCACAGCCCGCGCTGGGTGAAGCATGAAGCCGGCGGCGAAGAATGGTACGGATTCAGCAGCATGCGCCCCATACCTGGCCTCACCGAAGACATAATGATGGTGCCGCTGACCGGACACACCCGGGGTCATACCGGCATTGCCGTTCGCACCGGAACCGGCTGGAAGCTGCACTGCGGTGACGCCTATTTCTTCCATGGCCAGATGAATCCTGCGCACCCTCATACCTCACCCGGCATGAATGTTTTTGAAAGACTGGTTCAGACAGAGGCTGCCGCCAGAATCCGTAACCAGGAGCGCCTGCTGGACCTCGTTCGCAGGAAAGGCAGCGAGATCGAGGTCTTCTGCGCTCATGACCCCGTCGAGTTTCAGCGTTACGCATGACTGATTCACGCATAAAAAATGCCGGCTATTGCCGGCATTTTTTATGCGTCACTTTCACGCTGATGCAGTTGTCTTAATGCTACCGACATTCTGGCCTCCATATCCCTGGCCAGAGTTCGAGCATCACGTTCACCCGGTAATTCAGCCGGCAGCACCATGACATCCACAACCATTCTCTCGCCTTTCAGAATATCAATGGCATGTGACAGGAACTCATCATCGCCAATGAAGGGGGCATGCGGGTGCAAGGCATCATGCTCATCCCGGTAACAGACAAGCACAGGTTGCAATGAGACCTGTGTCTGTACGGCAGCACCAAACAGCTTGTGGAAGAACCGTTTCAGACGGTGGCCATCTGTCGTTGTGCCTTCAGGAAAAAACAGGACATTGCGGCCTTCGCCCAGATGACCCGCCAACTGGTGCGTCACCTGCCCGGCATCACCAGCTCCGCGCTGGATGAACAGTGTTCCGGCAACCCTGGCCAGCCAGCCGACCACCGGCCACCTGGCTACTTCCGCCTTGGACAGGAAATACACCGGGAAGTTGGCCCCGAGTACCGGAATGTCGAGCCAGGAAACATGATTGGAAACCCACAGTGCATGCCCATCCGCCGGGACTCCCTGCACACGGATATCCAGGTTGAGGATATTGCAGAAACGCCTGTGCCACCATCGAATGACTGGCTGCTGCCAGGGGCGATACTGGACAAACGCAGCGCCACACACCACTGCCAGCACAGCACCTTCCAGCAGATGCACACCGAGGCGAAAACACCGGTAATACAGCCTGACCCGGATATGGATTGAACTTCTTTTTTGAGATGCCACAGCCTTCCGCCTGTCAATCAGCGCGGCAAAGGCTACTTCATCCGAAGAATCCGTGAACATCAACCGGCCTTGAGGAAACGTTGCGCGTAACGGTCAGCAAGCATGCTGACATCCAGCATCACAAACACATCGGCACAGTTGAACTCGGGGTCCCAGCATGCTTCCCCGCCAATCCGGCAGCCCATGCGAAGATAGGCTTTCAGCAAGGGTGGCATGGCTGACGCCGCAGTTTCCCGGAGCTCTACGTCAAGACCACGACGCGGTGTCACGCGCAGCTCACTCGCAACAAAATGACGCTCACGCAGCTCCGGCATAATGACCGAAAAGTTCTGTCCTCCGTCACGCAGACTGATGCTAGCGCAACCGACCAGGTAACTGAAATCATTCTGCAACAAATAGTCTGCCAGCGCGGACCACAGTACGGTAATGGCTGCTCCCGAACGGTATTCCGGGTGCACACAGGTGCGCCCAATCTCCAGAATGCGCCCAGGCAACTGCACTATGGCACCAAGATCAAACTCACTGGCTGAATAGAAACCACCAGCGCGCCTGGCCTGTTCACTACAAAGCAGACGGGTTGTCGCAATAATGCAGCCATTCGCCACATCATACACATTCAGGTGATCACAGAAATCATCAAAGGAGTCCCGATCAAGACCCTCGGAATCATCAAATCTGACACCGAATTCATCACCAAACACACTGGCTCGCAACGCTTGTGCAGCACGCAGTTCCGCCATGTCACGTACAAAACGGGCTTCCAGCTTCGGCTTGTTGCGAACAGGGACCACACCAGCTGCAATTGCCGACGTTACTTCTTTCTGACTCAGGGCCAACGCCTGCATCGTTCCTTCCTCATGTCATCTGTTTACGAGGGGAATAATGAAAATCCGGCATTGAGAAGACGTGACAAAACAGTGAATATTTAAAGACAGTCTGTCAGACAACCTGAATCAGGGTTAATCAATGGCGTGGAAACCATAAGCCCCATCTGTATCATCCTCATGACACGCCTGTGTCCGGATTTGCGTTCGGACAGGTAATCGTTTCCACTTTGCACTCACAAGGCGCACGGATCGAACATGGAATATCTGCTGTATCTGGGGGTTGGTGCCCTTGCCGGACTGCTTGGCGGACTGCTGGGAATAGGCGGAGGGCTGGTGATCGTACCTGTACTGGTATACAGCTTTCAGGCGCATGCGTTTGATCCGGACGTGCTGACACAGATGGCCATCGCTACTTCACTGGCCACCATCATTTTCACCTCCATCAGCTCGGTCAAGGCGCATCACGAGCGAGGTGCCGTCCGTTGGGATCTGGTTCGCCTGCTGGCGCCAGGCATTGTCCTCGGAACACTCATCGGCGCGGAGATAGCACATCGTCTGCCTGGACGGAGCCTGCAATTGCTGATCGGGCTATTTGCCATTCTGATGGCCCTGCAGATGTTCAGCAACTGGCGCCCTGGCGGAACGCAGGCAGAGCCGACACCACTCCCTGGCAAGCGGGGACTGTTTGCGGGCGGTAGCATTATTGGCCTTGCATCCGCCCTGTTTGGCATTGGTGGCGGCAGCCTTACAGTCCCCTGGCTCAGCTATCACGGCACTCGCATGCAGGAGGCCGTTGCAACCTCATCGGCATGCGGCATGGCGATTGCAGTCGCCGGTACCCTGGGATTTGTAGCCACGGGACTGAGAGCTCACAACCTGCCAGAGCAGGCCATTGGCTATGTCTATCTGCCGGCCTTTTTAGGCATCAGTATCAGTAGTGTGTTGTTTGCACGGGTGGGGGTTCGTCTGGCGCATCGCCTGCCAGCAGCAACCCTCAAGAAGGTATTTGCCGTACTTTTGGTGGTGGTCGGAATTCAGTTGATTAGCGGGGTGCAATAAACCATCCGGCCTGACTGGGACTCAAAAACAAAGGCCGGCATTCAAGCCGGCCTTTGTTTTGAAGCAAAACTGACTCAGTTCAATGGGGTTACAG
>JBASJP010000340.1:0-1666 GCA_049655345.1 Moraxellaceae bacterium | reverse complement strand
GACGCAGACAAGGCACGCTGGTACCGCTTTTACAACGACAAGAACCAGCCAACGATTACTGACCGGATCACAGAAGAACACATCGCCCGTGGCTATGACGCGCTTGACCAGGGCATGCAAGTACTACGACATGTACCTGCACAGCGCGCCCTGACACCAGCGGAAATTGCCGAGGCAAAAGCCAAACGCGCTGCTGCCAGCAAGCGCATGGATGATGACAAGCAGTTGCTGCGCCTTTACAGCAATCCGGCTGATGCCGAGCACACGCGGGACCGCCAGACTGACGCCATCCAGCTCCGGATTGACTTCAGCAACAGCTCCCTGAATCGTCTGCGTGAAACACGCGCCAAGGAAGCCCAGCGGGCAGCGGCACTGGAACGGACTGGCAAGCCCGTCCCGAAACCCCTGGCTGGCAGCATCGGCAATTACGACAAGCAGATTCAACAGCTACAGACCGAGATTCAGGCACGCAAAGCCGAACAGGAAAAAATTCGCCAGGAATTTGCACCCATCATCCAGCGACTGAACGAGCTGACCACGCCCCCTGCCAGCAATACACCACGGATCGCACCAACGCCAACACCACCAAAATCCCGCTGACAAGCAACACCAATGAAAAAGCCGGCCACTTTAGCCGGCTTTTTCATTGGCAATCATCGACAATAAATCAGGAGGACAACTGACGGAACAAGGTCTGCTGGAAATACCTCCACTGGGACTCCCAGTACTCCGTAGGCACCTGCCGAAACCCTGATCGCACAAACCGGCTGAGATGCCCCTCCACAAAGGTCAGCAAAAGATTGGCCGCCGCACTGCTGGTAATGGTCGTGCCCAGATTCTCCTTCAACTCAGCCTCTCGCAACACCTGTCGAACCTGCGCCTCCAGCCGGTCAAAAAACTGCACAATACGGGCCTGCAGACGCTCATGCTCCCCGGTCAGCGCATCGCCGTTAAGAATCCTGGTGATGCCCGGATTGCGCTCGGCAAACATCAGCAGCAGAAAAAGTATCTTTTCGCAGCGCACGCGTGCATCCTTTTCCTCCTCAAGAATCAGACCAACACGCGAAAAAACCACCTCTTCAACGAAATCAATCAGGCCTTCAAACATTCTGGCCTTGCTGGGGAAGTGCCTGTACAAGGCAGCCTCGGTTACCCCCACCTCTTTAGCCAGTGCCGCAGTGGTTATACGTGCGCCTGGCGCACTCTCCAGCATTGCCGCCAACGCCTGAAGAATGTGCTCACGCCTGGAAATCTTTGGTTCAGGAGCAGTCATGCCCACCTCCACAACACCACCATTCAGGTGGCGCGCTTTCCCTTGATGTTTTTCTTGTTGGAGATGAGCGTCCCCATGCCCTCATCCGTGAACACTTCGAGCAGGGTTGCATGCGGCACACGCCCGTCAAAGATATGAGCACTGATCACACCACCTTTCACTGCCTCAAGCGCACAGGCAATTTTCGGCAACATGCCGCCATAGATGGTGCCGTCAGCAATCAGCTCATCCACATCTGCGGTACTCAGACCCGTGAGCACGTTCTTTTGCTTATCCATCACGCCTGGAATATTGGTTGCAAGGATCAGCTTTTCTGCCCCCAGCGCCTCAGCCACCTTGCCCGCAACCAGATCCGCATTGATGTTGTAGGAGGCGCCATCATCACCAACACCA
>JBASJP010000339.1:0-2505 GCA_049655345.1 Moraxellaceae bacterium | reverse complement strand
CCGTGGCCCGCTGGGCGAACATGCGGGCTACCCGCTGCTGGATCCACGCACCGAGGTGCGCGTGGGTGATGTGGCGCTGGTACTGAAAAGCGAGCAGGAGGCCTTTGATGCCATCCTGCTGGACGTGGACAACGGCCCGCAGGGCTTGACCCACAAGGGGAATGACTGGCTGTATTCGTTTGCCGGACTGGAAGCAGCCATGTCGGCGTTGCGCCCTGGTGGTGTGCTCGCCATCTGGTCCGCCGGCCCCGATCCGATGTTTACCATCCGCCTGAAGAAGGCGCGCTTTCTGGTGGAGGAAGTTCCGGTGCGTGCCCATGGCAACAAGGGCGCCCGGCATCTCATCTGGCTGGCATGGAAGCGCTAGCCTTGTGAGGGAATGCTGATGACAGACACGTCACCACCAGCCACCAGCGATCCGCTGCATGGCATTACGCTGGAAACATTGCTGCGGCGACTGGTGCGGCTGTATGGCTGGCCCGAGCTGGCCCGCTTCATCCGCATTCGCTGCTTCAGCGACAATCCCGGCATCAAGTCGAGCCTGACCTTTTTGCGCCGCACGCCATGGGCGCGCAAGCAGGTGGAGGACTTTTATGTGGCTTACGGCCACGGGGACTGGCTGGAATCCGGTCTGACCGACGACAGCGGCAAGGAATAACCCTTGCACCCGATCAACACACCCTGAACACTGCCTGCACAAGGGCACACCACACAGCCTACGGATACCGCAATGAAACTACTGGTACGCAATCTTTCCCGCGACACCACCCAGGCCGAACTCACCGCACTGTTTGCCGAATTCGGCGTGGTCAGCGCCTGTACACTGGTAATGGACAAGGCAACGGGCAAATCCAAGGGCTTCGGCTTTGTCGAAATGCCCAAGCACATCGAGGCCAAGACAGCCATCAAGTCGCTTAACGCCAAGAAAATCGCCGGCAGCGTCATCCGCGTCAAGGAAGCCGAGGCGGAGTAACGGCCAGCCGGCTGCCGCCACCGGCGCACGAAGCAGCAGTACGATTACTTCTTGTCGCGCTGCTCCTTCTTCTCTTTCTTCTCAACCCGCTTCTCCAGCTGCGTCTTGGCTGGCTTCTTCTTGGTTTCCTTCTTTTGTTCCATTCCCTTGCTCATGGCCGTCTCCCGGTATGTTTCAGTGCAACCACTATAGGCCTTTGCCGGGACCGCCGGGGGAATATTCACCATTCCGCATTTTTTGCAGCACCATTGGGCTCCCGACAGATACAATAGCGGCACAGACTGACGTTCTGCCAATGCCGCTGCCTGCATCGGTTCCCCTAACCGCCACATCACCCAGCAGGACAAACCATGGCCAAACCCAATTACTCCTTTGAAAAGCGTCAGCGCGAACTCGCCAAGAAAAAGAAAAAGGAAGAGAAGCAGCTGCTGAAGCAGAAACCGGCAGATGCAACGCCTGATGCGGCGGATGCAGCCGAGGATGTGCCGGCAACCGACTCCCCCAGCCAGACCGACGCCCAGGACTGAACGAGACACGCCATGCCTCGACTGCGCCAGGAACAGATATCCGCAGCCTCCGTGCTTGCCGAGACCACCCTCAGGCTGATGCCTGACCTGCAGGCAGAAACCGTGGTGGCGGGCTGCGCACGCATGGCCGGCACCTTCCTGTTCCGGTCCTTCGCACATGCCCTGAACGACGTGCAGCCCGGTGCCGTCCTGCTCTCGCAGGTCGCCACGGAAAGCGGCCCCAACCTCATCGGCCTGCTCAGCAGCGCACTGGCCCGGCTTGGCATCAACATAGACGCGGCCAGCGTGGATATCGAGACCGCCAATGCCGGAAAACCGCAACTGGAATTCCTGGCATCCCAGCGACTGCTGGAGCCGGAGTTTGCAGCCATCCGCGAGCGTTTCGGCCTTACGTATGAAGAGGCTGCATATGCAGCAGCGGTAGGCACGGCGATCCTGATCAGGCATGCCGAAAAAAAACTGACACCGCACGCCGCCTTTGGCCTGGCGGTTTACAGTTTTATTGAAGGCTCCAAGACAGCGCCCGATCCGGTCAAGCGCTGATCACCGGGGCCCTTGCGGCTCTGGGCGCCCGACAACACCCTGCCAGTACGCGGCATCACGTTCGATATCCTGTGTTGCCGGCGCTGCACTGCCGGCCCTGTCATTGCATGCGGGCTCCGCATGGCGCCAACGCTCCCACGCCTCGAACTCTGCAGGACCCGTGTGACGACTGTGGCGCTCCAGCGCACCATCCCACCACAGCACCTGCCGGCTGGTGGCCTGTACCGACTCGCACATTGCATCATCAGGAAATGCATCGGGGATTTCCTGCATGGAGGCCGCAGTCAGCGTACCGCCCAGCCAGGTGTACTCATGCCGTGTCCGCCCGGGACACGCCGAGGACACCAGCCGTGACTCCTGCACACTCAGGTAGCGCAGGGGTCTGTCGCCACGCGTCACGCTGACATCGCGCCACTCGACCGGCCCGGCAGCACCCGCAGCCGTCCCCTGCCCCAGCTGTAC
>JBASJP010000338.1:0-2479 GCA_049655345.1 Moraxellaceae bacterium | reverse complement strand
ATCTGCAGGCGTGCAGCCGCAACGACTGCCTGGGTACGGTTGCTGGCACCCAGTTTTTTCAGGATGGCGGTCATGTGCGCCTTGATGGTTGCTTCGGAAACGCCCAGCTCGTAGGCAATCTGCTTGTTGAGCAAGCCATCGGCCAGCATCATCAGCACCCGGAACTGCTGCGGCGTAAGCTCCCTCACGCGGCGGGCAATATCGGCCTCGTCGACGGAAAGACGATGGTCGGCGGCATTCACTTCCGGCGGCAACCAGGTATCACCATCCAGCACGGCCTGAATGGCCTCGCGCATGCGGTCGGTGGACGACGACTTGGGAATGTAGGCACTGGCACCATGTGCCATGGCGCGCTTCATCACCTGGGGTTCTTCATTGCCGGAGACCACAATCACCGGCACGGACGGATGATGTGCCCGCACAAACACCAGCCCGGAAAATCCCGTGGCACCCGGCATGTGCAGGTCCAGCAGCAACAGGTCGGTATCCGGCTCGCGTTCCAGCAGTGTCTGCAGCGCAGCCACACTGTCCGCCTCCAGAATATGTGCATCCGGCAACAGTACTTCCGCCGCGCGCCGTAGCGCGTCGCGGAAGAGTGGATGGTCGTCAGCAATAATCAGTTTCATGAGACCAACTGTAGACGTCCTTCAATCAGACTGTCTACCACTGATGGATCTGCCAGCGTCGATGTATCCCCCAGTCCCTCCAGTTCGTGCGCGGCAATTTTCCGCAGGATGCGGCGCATGATTTTTCCGGAACGTGTCTTTGGCAGGCCAGGCGCCCACTGGATGACATCGGGCGTGGCAATCGGGCCGATTTCCTGACGCACCCAGTCACGCAATTCCTTGCGCAGCTTTTCATCCGGCTCACGATCCGCCTGCAGCGTGACGTAGGCATAAATACCCTGCCCCTTGATGTCATGCGGCATGCCCACCACGGCGGCTTCGGATACCGCCGGGTGTGACACCAGCGCACTTTCCACCTCGGCCGTGCCCAGACGGTGGCCGGAGACGTTCAGCACATCATCCACGCGCCCGGTAATCCAGTAATAACCGTCCGCGTCGCGGCGCGCACCATCGCCAGTGAAATACATGCCGGGATACGTGGAAAAATACGTTTCGATAAAGCGCTGGTGATCCCCGTGAACCGTGCGCATCTGGCCGGGCCAGGAGTCCAGCAGCACGAGATTCCCCTCGCAGGCACCCTCGATAAGATTGCCTTCGGCATCCACAATGGCCGGTTGCACACCAAACAGCGGCCGCGTGGCAGAGCCGGGCTTGAGTGGCGTGGCACCGGGCAACGGCGAGATCAGCATGCCGCCGGTTTCCGTTTGCCACCAGGTGTCCACAATCGGACAGCGCCCCTCACCCACCACACGGTGATACCAGTCCCACGCTTCGGGATTGATGGGCTCACCCACCGAGCCGAGCAGACGCAGGCTGTGCCGGTTGCTCAGGCGCACATGATGATCGCCTTCACGCATCATCGCGCGAATGGCGGTGGGTGCCGTGTAGAGAATGGTGATCTTGTGCTTGTCGACCACCTGCCCGATACGCGACCAGTCCGGATACTGCGGCACACCTTCAAACATCACCGTGGTGGCACCGTTACTCAGCGCACCGTAGAGCATGTAGCTATGCCCGGTAATCCAGCCCACATCCGCCGTGCAGAAATACACATCATCCGGGCGGATATCGAACACATGACGGAAGGTGCTGGTGACATACACCAGATAGCCACCGGTGGTGTGCAGCACGCCCTTGGGTTTGCCGGTAGAGCCGGAGGTGTACAGGATGAACAGCGGAGCCTCTGCATTCATTGACAGGGGCAGGCACTCGTCGGACTGGCCCACCAGAAGGTCGTGATACCAGCGATCACGGTGAGGCTTCCAGCTCACGTGGCCGCCGGTACGGCGCACGACAATCACTTTTTCAACATCAGCCGTGGCATCGTGGGCCAGTGCGGCATCCACATTCGCCTTCAGCGGCACGGTCTTGCCACCGCGCAGGCCTTCATCGGCGGTAATGATTATTCTGGAGTCGCAATCTGCAATGCGCCCCGCCAGTGAATCCGGCGAAAATCCGCCAAACACCACGGAGTGCACAGCACCAATACGGGTGCAGGCCAGCATGGCAACCGCGGTTTCCGGAATCATCGGCATGTAGATCGTGACGCGATCACCGGGCTGCACGCCTTCCGCCTTGAGGGCATTGGCAAAGCGGCACACTTCACGATGCAGTTCACGATATGACACATGCTTGTGCTCTGCCGGATGATCGCCTTCCCAGATGATGGCGGTCTTGTCGGGATGGGTGGCCAGATGGCGATCCAGGCAGTTGTACGAAAGATTAAGCTCACCATCCTCAAACCAGCGCACATGAAAATCATCACGATCAAATGATGTGTCCTTCACTTTCGTGAACGGCCGGCTCCAGTCCACACACTGCGCTTCACGCGCCCAGAACACCTCGGGGTTGTT
>JBASJP010000337.1:0-2283 GCA_049655345.1 Moraxellaceae bacterium | reverse complement strand
TTGATCAGGCCACCCAGTTGTGCCGGTGTGATCGGGCTGTCGCTGATGTCTTTTTCGGTGCGGTTAAGTGCGGCCAGTACGTCACCCATGATCCAGTTCGAGGCCGGTTTGGCAGCGCCATTGGCAGCCGTCACGGTAGTCTCGAAAAATTCGGCGAGTTCGCGGCTGGAGACCAGTACGCCGGCATCGTATTCGGGCAGGCCGTACTGGCTGACGAAGCGCTCGCGACGGGCGGCTGGCAGCTCGGGCAGGCTGGCACGGATCTCCGCGATCAGTGCCTCATCCAGCACGATTGGCAGCAGGTCGGGATCGGGGAAGTAGCGGTAGTCGTTTGCTTCTTCCTTGCTGCGCATGGCGCGGGTGCGATTGGTGTTCGGGTCGTAGAGAACCGTGGACTGTTCGATCTTGCGGCCGGACTCGATTTCGTCAATCTGCCATTCGATTTCGCTGTTGATGGCCTTTTCGATGAACTTGAACGAATTGACGTTCTTGATCTCGCGGCGCGTACCCAGCTTTTCTGTGCCTTTCGGGCGAATCGACACGTTGCAGTCACAACGCATCGAGCCTTCAGCCATGTTGCCGTCGGAAATATCGAGATAACGGATCAGGGCATGAATCGCCTTGGCATAGGCGACTGCCTCCTTGGCGGAACGCATTTCCGGTTCGGACACGATTTCCAGCAATGGCGTGCCGGCACGATTGAGGTCAATGCCGGTCATGCCATGAAAATCTTCGTGCAGTGATTTGCCCGCGTCTTCTTCCAGATGCGCACGCGTAATATTGACGCGTTTGGTCTGGCCGTCATCAAGCTGGATATCGATATGGCCCTTGCCAACAATGGGCAGGTCCATTTGCGAGATCTGGTAGCCTTTGGGCAGATCCGGATAAAAGTAGTTCTTGCGTGCAAACACGTTCTTGCGACCGAGTTCGGCATCAATGCCAAGGCCGAACTTGATGGCATTGCGCACGGCAGCCTTGTTCAGCACCGGCAATACGCCCGGCATGCCGAGATCAATCAGGCTTGCCTGTGTGTTTGGCTCGGCACCGAAGGTGGTGCTGGAGCCGGAAAATATTTTTGATTTGGTGTTGAGCTGGACGTGGATTTCCAGACCGATGACAACTTCCCAGGACATTTCCGTCATCCTCACTCAAACGCGGCCGGCATGCGGCGGTGCCAGTCGGTGACCTGCTGATAGCGATGTGCCACATTGAGCAGTTTCGCTTCGCTCCAGTAATTGCCCACCAGCTGCAGGCCAACCGGCAGGTTCTTTTCAAAGCCGGCGGGCAGGCTCATGCCGGGCAGGCCGGCAAGATTGGTGGCAATCGTATAAATGTCGGAGAGATACATCGCAATCGGATCGGACTGTTTTTCGCCAAGGCCGAATGCCACGGACGGCGACGTCGGTCCGGCGATAACGTCACATTGCTCGAAGGCACGGGCAAAATCATTCTTGATCAGGCGGCGCACTTTCTGTGCCTGCACATAATAGGCGTCGTAATAGCCGGCAGAGAGGGCATAGGTGCCAACCATGATGCGGCGTTTTACTTCGGCACCAAAACCTTCCGCGCGCGAACGCTTGTAGAGATCGGTGAGATCGGCCGGATTGTCACAGCGATGACCAAAGCGCACACCGTCAAAGCGGGAGAGGTTGGATGAACATTCCGCTGGCGCAATCACGTAATAGGCAGGTACCGCCAGATCGGACGTGGGCAGGTCAATGTCCACGACGGTGGCGCCGAGTTTTTTCAGCTCGGCAACGGCCTGCTCGATGACGGCAGCAACACCGGCATCCAGGCCTTCACCGAAATACTGTTTCGGCAGGCCGATACGCAGCCCCTGCAGCGAGTCGTTCAGGTTGGCGGTGTAGTCCGGCACCGGGTGGTTGATGCAAGTGGAGTCGCGCGAGTCGTGGCCAGCCATGACATTCATGAGCAGGGCGGCGTCTTCGGCGGTCTGCGTCATGGGGCCGGCTTGATCCAGACTGGAGGCGAAGGCAATCATGCCCCAGCGGGACACGCGGCCGTAGGTGGGCTTGAGGCCCGTCAGGTTGCACAGGGCGGCCGGCTGGCGAATGGAGCCGCCGGTATCGGTGCCGGTCGCTGCCGGTGCCAGACGTGCCGCCACGGCAGCAGCAGAGCCGCCAGAGGAGCCGCCAGGTACCTTTGTGGTGTCCCAGGGGTTTTTTACCGGACCATAAAAGCTGGTTTCGTTGGACGAGCCCATGGCGAACTCGTCCATGTTGGTCTTGCCCAGCATCACCAGTCCGGCGCTCAGGCTGCGTT
>JBASJP010000336.1:0-8183 GCA_049655345.1 Moraxellaceae bacterium | reverse complement strand
AAAGGCCAACAAAGTCGCACATCATTTGTCCGACAACATTGACCGGTGACCATACAGGCTTCGTCATGAACGACAACATCAAAACCTCGCAGCTTCGGGCTGATCCACTGGCGATCGCGCGCCTTCTCAGGGACGAGGATGGCAATGATCCCAAAGGCCTGCCGCCGGTACACAAGTGGAATCCTCCCTATTGTGGCGAGATCGACATGGAGATCCGGCGCAACGGGCAGTGGTTCTATCTGGGTACGCCGATCAACCGGCCTGCGCTGGCCAGACTGTTCAGTACAGTACTTCGTCGTGATGACGATGGGCATTTTTACCTGATCACCCCGGTCGAAAAGGTTCGGATCCGGGTGGAGGATGCACCATTTCTGGCCATTACCGTCGACAGGCATCAGGAGAACGGGATGGATTACCTGAAATTCACGACCCAGACCGGTGATGTGGTCGTGGCGGGGCCGGAGCACCCGATCCGCATCACTTACCGGGCAGACGGGGAGCCGGGCCCTTACGTGCATGTGCGGGATAATCTTGAGGCCCTGATTGGCCGCAATGTCTATTACCAGCTGGTGGCGTGGGGCGAGCCGGGGACTGAAGAGGGCAGCCTTGCGGTCCGGAGTGCCGGTGTGCTGTACGAGATTGGCCGGTTTTGACCATGATGACCAATCGGACATCCTAAGAATTGGCGTGCTTAGACCGATTGCAGTCCTGATCTGGCGCTGCCGTGAGAGTCGTCTAGTCTGATAAAAACGAGCACGCACACACCCCAAGAGAATCAGGATGTCCGTCACACGCAGCCGCTTGCGAGCACACGCCATTGAATGGCATGTGGCGCCGACCGCAGAGGTCGATGCCGGCCATCGTTCGCATTTTCTTGAGCTGCAGCGGCGATGCAATACCGAGCTATGCCGGCATGAGGCGCTTACCTGCAATTCATGGCTGGACCGGCTGGAGTCACAGCAGGTATCGCAGCGTGACCTGCTGGCATCCGTCACCCAGTTTGGCATTTTCATGCGGCAGCTGCTGCTGGCCCGGCAGCATCACGCCTTGCGCCTGACGGACCATCAGCCGGCACCGGAAATGGATGGTGGGCCAGCGGTTGTTGTCTGTTTTGACGCAGTTGGCGAGCCATGGTGCCCGGCCTTGCCCAACATGGGTATAGGGGATCCTTATCATCTTAGTCAGCGCCTGCATGACTGGTGGATGTCCTGGCAGCGCCAGTATGCATCTCTGGGCGGCAAGGACTGGGGGCTGGCATCCGGCTGGCCAACCACCCATGACCTTTGTGAACATATCGAGCTGCATTACAACGCGATGAATCCGGGTGTCTGCCTGGGGGTTCTGGTTGCGATCGAAAATGCACTCAGCACGGATTTCTGGCTGCGCCTGACACGCACGCTGCATGAGCAGTGTCTGGCAGAAAATCTGGCATTGCCGGATGGTGGATTTTTCTGTGAGGCGGAAACGGATGCGCGTCTGCAGGCGCGTCACGGCCTGTACCTGCTGGAAAGCGCCAGCGTTCATGACCTGCTGGACGATGATGTTTTCTTTCAGTCCGCCCAGCGTACCTTGTCACTGCTGGCAAGGTTCTGGACTGCGCTGGCCAATGCCGCGCAGATACGGCATTAGCCAGAACGATTTTTTATCCTGCGACAATCAGTCGAACCGCGTGAGCTACTGCACGCAAGTCTCCCAATGCCTTCTCGCCGTCATGCAGCCGTTTTTCCAGTGCCTGGATCTCTGCAGGGCGCACGGCAGGATTGACAGCAGCGAGCGCCTTGAGGCGGGCAATTTCCGCATGGTTTTCCTGTTGCCAGCGCGTCAGCGCTGCAGCTTTCACGTCTGCAATTTGTGCTTCGGCGATGGCCACTGATTTGGCAATCAGTGTTTCGAGCATGGCCTGCTGTTGCTTGACGACCTGTCGTGCCACGCCACGTTCCAGTGACTGCAATTGCTTGGTCAGCACATCATGAGAGACGCGGGCCGTGAGGTCGCGGGCATCATGATCCAGCAATACACGCAATGTTTGCGAGGGCAGGGCTGCTTCTGCATTCAGGCCGCGCGGCGCGATGGTTTCCAGACGGAAAAACATTTCGAGAAGTGCTGTTCCGGGCTTGATGCCCTTGTTGCGAATCAGGGCAACATTGGCGTTGCCGTATTCCTGTGTGCGGAACAGGTCCAGCAGGCCCTGCGGCATGGGGTGTTCCCATGACAGAAAGTGCACGTCTTCGCGCGACAAGGTGTAATCGCGATCCAGCGAGACGGTCATGCCATCCGGATCGAGTCCCGGAAAGCCGTCGAGCAACTGGTGATCACCCGGGCGCAGGATGTGCAGGTGTGCTTCCTGCTGTTCTTCCTGATCAACACCGAAGGCAGACCAGGCGCGTTCGAGAAAATTGGCGAGTGCCGGATCGGCATCCTGCGCGTCAATGGCAGCAATCAGTTCGGCGGCAACTTCGGGGCGGCAGGAGTTCAGTTCAATCAGCCGGTCACGGCCTGCTTCAAGCTCGGCGGAAAGCTCTGCGCGCAGTGCTTTCGCTTCGGTCACCAGCTCTTCAAATGGCGCTCCGCCATTACGGAATCCATCCGGCAGTCGTGAGCGCTGTGCTTCAAGAATGGTGCGGGCTGTCGGGCTGATGCTTTCAAAGGCATTCAGGCCTTCGTGGTACCAGCGGAACAGCCGCTCCTGCGCGGTACCTGCAAAATAGGGTACATGCAGCTTGATGGTTTCGGTCTGGCCGATACGGTCGAGGCGGCCAATGCGCTGCTCCAGCAGTTCGGGGTCTGCCGGCAGATCGAACAGCACCAGATGGTGTGCAAACTGGAAGTTACGACCTTCGGAGCCGATCTCGGAACAGATCAGGATCTGTGCGCCATAGTCTTCATCGGCAAAGTAGGCGGCAGCACGATCACGCTCCAGCAGGCTCATTGCCTCGTGGAAGACGGAGGTACGCACGCCCTGCTTCAGGCGCAGGTATTCTTCGAGTGCGAGGGCCACCGGGCTGGAGCGGCAGATCAGCAGTACCTTGTCGCGCTTGAGTGACTTCAGCAGTTCCATCAGCCAGGCCACGCGGGCATCGTCTTCACACCAGTCTTCGTCGCCATGCATTTCAGGGTACAGCGCGACACGAAGTTCGGTGGTGACAGCATCCTTTGGGGCGGGCAGTGGAGCGGGCAGGCACTGACGCTCGGGGAAGCCGCCAATGGCTTCGCGGGTGTTGCGGAACAGCACGCGGCCAACACCATGACGATCCAGCAGGGCGGTCAAGGCAGACTGTCGCCCTTCATCCGTGTCGAGATGCGCCATCAGGTCGGCGGGCAGCTTGTCTTCCAGCACCTGCAAGGCATCGTCCGGAATGGAGGCATTACCCATCAGCGCATCTGCGGCGGCGGCGACTGTGGCAAAGGCTTCTTCCTCGGCAATGAACTGTTCGAGATCGTGGTAGCGTGCAGGGTCGAGCAGGTGCAGGCGGGCAAAGTGGCTGGCAACACCAAGATGCTCGGGGGTTGCGGTCAGCAGCAGGACACCGGGAATTTTTTCGGCAAGTGAGGCCACCAGCTCGTAGGCTTCACTGGGGTCCTCAGGCGACCACTCCAGATGATGGGCCTCATCGACGACGAGCAGGTCCCAGCCGGTGTTGCGCACCGAGTCCGCCAGATCGGGGTGATCCACCAGCAGCTCAAGCGCCATCAGCACAATCTGTTCGGTCTCGAACGGGTTTTCATCCTCGTTGCTTTCTTTCAGCGCAGCACAGCGCTCCAGATCAAACAGTGCAGCGTTCAGGTTGAAGCGGCGGCGCATTTCGACCAGCCACTGGTACTGCAGGTTTTCCGGCACCAGAATGAGTACGCGCTGCGCACGGCCTGTTTGCAACTGGTGATGGATGATCAGCCCGGCCTCAATGGTCTTGCCAAGGCCGACCTCATCACCCAGCAAGACTCGTGGTTGCTGGCGCTGGCCAACATCATGTGCAATGTAGAACTGGTGTGGTACACGGCCAAGACGAGGGCCGACCAGTCCGCGCACTGGCGATTGGGCGAGCTTCTCCTGCTGCAGCAAGGCCTGCACGCGCAGATCAAACAGATCAATGCTGTCGAGCTGGGATGCCAGAAGGCGTTCCTGCGGGCGCGCCAGGTGGATCTCGGCAGAAAGACGGGTTTCGTTAATGATGCTGGTGTCGCCTGCGTCATTGCTGACGTGGTAGCGCAGCACGCCACGCTGCTCTTCCACTTCGTTCACTTTCCAGCTTTGCCCGGCCACATCCTGCACGGTGTCTCCGACCGAGAAACGGATGCGTGACAGTGGTGCATTGTTGCGTGCGTACACACGGGTTTCATCGCTCTTGGGAAAGAGAACCGTCAGCGAGCGGGCATCGGTTTCGATGATGACACCGAGTCCCAGCTCGGTTTCAGAATCGGAAATCCAGCGCTGCCCCATGGCGGGCGTGAACAGGGCGGATGCAGACTGACTCATGCTTTTCTCTTTCTCGGATAATCAGAACGGGGCCGGCGTGCGGAATTGCAGGCGGCCGCCGTGAACAGGATGGGTAAAGGCCAGTGTTTCGGCATGCAGGCACAGGCGGCTGTCGGCAGAAACAACGTTGTCGGGCGCATACAGCGCATCGCCCAGCAAGGGATGGCCGAGGGCCTGCATGTGCACGCGTAGCTGGTGGGTGCGACCGGTAAAGGGTTCAAGGTCCAGGCGGGTGTAGCCGCCCTCGCGGGCCAGTACCTTCCAGCGGGTGAGGGCGTGTTGGCCGTTGATCATGTCCACCACCTGACGGGGCTTGGTGGGCGGATCGTAGCGCAAGGGCAAGTCCACCTCGCCGGCATTCTCGGACAGGTAACCCAGCGCAAGGGCGATGTAGTGCTTGTCGACCTCACGGTCCTGGAACTGCCGCGACAGTTCGCGATGGGAGTCTGCATTGCGTCCCAGCACCAGCAGGCCGGAGGTGTCGTAGTCGAGCCGGTGTACGATGCGGGCATCCGGATAGTCGAGCAGCAACCGGGCAATCAGGCAATCCTGCTTGTCCTCACCGCGTCCGGGGACACTCAACAGGCGTGGCGGTTTGTTGACGACCAGAAGGACGTCATCCACGTAAATCACCACGTGCGGGGCGGGAGTGAACCGGGGGAGCAAGGGCAGGGCGGGCATGCAGTCAGGGGCTGGTCGTGTCCGGGGTGCGAATTGTAGTTGAGGTCTCGGCTCTCGGCATGGGTTTTCTGTCTTTATGCTTCAATTCAGTCAGACGGGCGGGCAGAATGCCCCTCATGTCAGACCTTCCCGTGCCAGAACGCCGCATTCACAGCCTGCTGTTCATCACAATTGTCACCATGGCGATGGGGCAGACGCTGGTGTTTGCCTTGTTGCCCCTGATTGGTCGTGCAGTTGGGCTTGCCGAGTTGCAGGTGGGCATCATCATTACGGCTTCGTCCGCCGTCTATGCGCTGGCAACGCGGGTGTGGGGGCGGCGCAGTGACCATCTTGGCCGCAGGCGCGTCATCCTGATCGGCCTGGCCGGCTACACGGTTGGCACCCTCGTGTTTACCAGCCTGTTCTGGCTGGGTTTTGAAACGGTTTTACGTGGCCTCATGCTCTGGACCGCACTGATTGTGGCCCGCTGTCTGCAGTCGAGTGTAATGGCTGGCACCATGCCGGCGGCCAGTGCCTATATCAGTGACATCACCCATGCCGGCAACCGTACAGTCGGCATTGCCCGTCTGGGCGCGGCCAACAGTACAGGCACCATACTTGGGCCTGCACTGGGCGGTTTGCTGGCGGGCATCAGCTTGCTGGCACCGTTGTATTTTGCCGCCGGCATGACGTTCATCAGTTTTGTACTGATCCTCTTCTTTCTGCCTGACTCGCCGCGATCAGAGGAGAAGGGGAGTCATGGCCCTTCGCGCAAGCTTGATTACCGGGATGTCCGCTACCGCCATTTCTTGCTGATTGCCGCCGCGATGCTGACAGCCTTCTCTGTGGTGCAACAAACCCTGGGCTTTTATTTCCAGGATGCGCTGCATCTCTCCAGTCAACAGGCGGCACGACAGGTGGGCTTTGCCCTGATGGGTGCCGCGACAGTGTCCCTGATTGCACAGGGCGTACTGGTGCAACGATTGAAATGGCCGGCCTGGCGGCTTATCCATATCGGGTTGCTGGCGTTATTGCTGGGATCGGTGTCATTAGCTATCGGCGCGTCAGCGGCGTGGCTGTTTGCCGGTGTGGGACTTTGCGGACTGGGAATAGGTCTGAGTTATCCAGGCTGTGTCGCTGCGGCGACACTGACGGTTGATGCGGAGGATCAGGGCAGTCTGGCCGGGCTGACCACTTCGCTTCCGGCCATAGGCTCCATTGTCGGCCCTGTACTGGGTACCGGGCTTTATGAACTGTCATCGCACTGGCCTTATGCCTGCAACATCCTGATTCTGCTCCCGTTGATGGCATATGCCTGGCGCCAGTCCAGACTTGCGCGCTGATTGTTGCTCCTTGCGGGATTAAGCTTTCCGTGCAGGCCCGTTTATCCCGTCCATAATGAAATGCATGATGACCACCACTCAGGAGGTTTCATCATGCTGCCTACCGTTTTCATTTCACATGGCTCTCCCATGCTCGCAGTCGAGCCAGGGCCGTATGGCGCTGCATGGAAATCGATTACAGACAGTCTGCCCAGACCATCATCAATCCTGGTTGTGTCAGCGCACTGGAACACCCGGCAGCCAGCCCTGAGCCTTGCAGCAACACCGGAAACCATTCATGACTTTGGCGGGTTTCCTGCCGCGCTTTACGACATCAGTTATCCGGCACCGGGCGCGCCTGACGTGGCGCAGCATGTGGCCACGCTTTTGACAGATAAAGGATTGCCGGTGGTTCTGGCGCCTGACCGGGGTCTGGATCATGGCGCCTGGGTGCCGCTTAGACACATGTATCCCGATGCCGATATTCCGGTGACAGAGTTGTCTGTGCAGCCGGGGCTGGATGCTGGCTGGCATTTGCGTCTGGGGGAAGCGTTGCGCGCGGTACGCGAGAGCGGGGTGCTGGTGATCGGGTCAGGCAGCCTTACTCATAATCTGTATGAGGCGGCATTTGATGATGAAAGTGTCGAGCCGTCAGAGGAATACGCACGCGAGTTTCAGGCGTGGATACATGGTGCCCTGGTGCGAGGTGACAAAGACGCCCTGATGCAGTGGCAGACGGCTGCGCCACATGCGCGACGCGCGCACCCGACCACGGAACATTTGCTGCCGCTGTTTGTGGTGTATGGGGCAGGGGGAGAGCACCCCATGGTGCAAAGACCTCTTGCAAATTTCTCGCTGGGTGTACTGGCGATGGATTGTTACGTTTTTTCCTGATGTTCACTGTGGCTGACTACGGATAATGGAGAGCTTTCATGACAAAAGTTGCGATTGTATATTTCAGTGGTTATGGCCACACCGCCAGGCAGGCAGAGGCGGTAAAACAGGGTGCGGCAAGTGTTGCTGGCGTTACTGCCACGGACTTCCGGATAAATGAAAATGGTGATTTGCCCGAGGGTTCATGGGAGTCACTGGCTCAGCAGGATGCCATTATCTTCGGGTCGCCAACGTACATGGGCGGCCCGGCATGGCAATTCAAGAAGTTTGCGGATGCCTCCTCAAAGCCATGGTTTACGCAGGCGTGGAAGGACAAGATTGCCGCTGGCTTTACCAATTCGGCTTCCACGAACGGTGACAAGTTTTCTACCATCAGTTATTTTTTCACGTTGTCGCAGCAACATGGACAGATATGGATTGGTACGGGGCTGATGCCATCCAATACCAAAGCCAATGGCCCGGATGACGTAAACTGGACGGCGGGTTTTGCCGGGGCACTGGCCATTTCCCCATCTGATGCCTCTGCAGACGAGGCGCCTCGTAAAGGTGATCTTGAAACGGCAAGGTTACTGGGAAAACGCGTGGCAGAGTTTGCACTAAAAACAGGGAGATGAATTTCTGTCGTCACCAATGAAAAATGGCCATGATGCGAAACATCACGGCCATTTTCAGGTTCTGCCGGTCAGGCTGCCTGAGCGCGCAGTTCGTGCGGGCTCAGCTCCTCAACATATTTCTCGATCAGTGCACGATTGTCGTGCTGCCACGGATGAAATCCTGGACGGTAGAAGTCAAGATATTCAGGAATGATCCGGGTCAGCATGCCTGGCTTGAAC
>JBASJP010000335.1:0-7106 GCA_049655345.1 Moraxellaceae bacterium | reverse complement strand
CAAGGATACTTCTCTCACGGCGCAGGGATGTGATCAAGGATGGATCAGTAGCCGTCAGGATGGGTCAGATGGATCTGGCAATGCAACACCGAGACGCTTTCAGGGAGAAACGTCTCGGTTTTCTTTTTTGAGGCCGATAAGTGCCCTGGAAAGACTGAGCCTTGCCCACTTCCTCCCTTTTATACCCTGCCATGCGTTCTCGACCCCCAGGACCGTAATCCGGGGCCTGTCTTGCCTCAGTCGTCCATGTCGCCATGTTCGCCAGGGGTCTTCTCGCGCTGAATACGCTGATAGATCTCCTCACGGTGCACTGCCACTTCCTTCGGGGCATTCACCCCGATGCGCACCTGGTTACCCTTCACACCGAGCACGGTGACGGTTACGTCATCCCCGACCATGAGGGTTTCACCCACTCTGCGCGTCAGAATCAGCATTGTTTTCTCCTTGTTTCCTTTGGGGTGCCGGCAACCCGGCAATCTGAGACGTGGAAAGTATTGACCACACATCGCAGGAAAGCAAAGGCCGGGCATATGCCCGGCCTTTGAAATAACCCGAAACCGACAAATCTACCTCAGGCAGCCGGTTGATCCAGTCCGAATGCCGTATGCAGGGCACGGACCGCCAGCTCCAGGTACTTCTCTTCCACCACCACGGAAATCTTGATCTCGGAGGTGGAGATCATCAGGATATTGATGTTTTCCTGGGCCAGCGTACCAAACATCTTGCTGGCCACACCGGCATGCGAACGCATGCCCACCCCCACGATAGACACCTTGCAGATCTTGTCGTCACTGATGACTTCGCGGGCACCAATTTCCCTGGCGACCTTTTCCAGCACTGTCAGCGTCTTCTTGAGCTCGCCACGAGCAACCGTGAAGGTGAAGTCCGTGGTGTTATCGGCCGCCACATTCTGCACGATCATGTCGATCTCGATATTGGCCTCACCCACCGGCCCCAGAATACGGAACGCAATTCCGGGGATATCAGGCACCCCACGGACAGTGATCTTGGCTTCGTCGCGATTGAAGGCAATACCGGAAATTACAGGCTGTTCCATGGTTTCCTCGTCAACAGTAATCAGGGTGCCGTCACCTTCATCAGTGAAGCTGGACAGCACGCGCAGCGGCACATTGTATTTGCCTGCAAACTCGACAGAGCGTATCTGCAGAACCTTGGAGCCCAGAGAGGCCATCTCCAGCATCTCCTCGAAGGTGATGCGGTCAAGACGGCGCGCCTGCGGCACAACACGTGGATCGGTCGTATAGACGCCGTCCACATCCGTATAAATCTGGCACTCGTCCGCCTTGAGGGCAGCAGCCAGTGCCACACCGGTAGTATCAGAGCCGCCACGACCCAGCGTAGTGATATTGCCGTGCGGGTCCACACCCTGAAAACCAGCCACAATCACGACGCGACGCTGATCAAGGTCAGCGCGCATCTTTACATCATCAATGGCCTCGATGCGGGCCTTGGTAAAGGCACTGTCCGTCCGGATGGCTACCTGCGGGCCCGTGTAGGACCGGGCATCCACCCCGATTTTCTTCAGCGCCATGGCCAGCAGCGCAATCGTCACCTGCTCGCCCGTGGACACCATCATGTCCAGCTCGCGCGGATCCGGCTCTGGCGTAATGGCTTTTGCCAGTCCGATCAGGCGATTGGTTTCGCCACTCATGGCAGACAGCACCACAACGAGATCATGACCCTTGTCGTGCCAACGTTTGACGCGCTGCGCCACCGCCTCGATACGTTCTGTCGTACCGACCGACGTGCCACCGTATTTCTGAACTATCAATGCCATTTGGAAACCTCTGCGCGTTTCAGTGCGCTCTCACTTTCAGACTCGTTCACTGACAAAGCCCTGCACCGAGGCCAGCGCCTCCGGCAGTTTTGCGGCATCCGTACCGCCAGCCTGGGCCATATCCGGGCGGCCACCACCCTTGCCACCAACCTGCTGGGCCACAAAGCTCACCAGATCACCCGCCTTGACCTTTGTGGTGAGATCCGCACTCACCCCGACAACCAGACTGACCTTGCCGTCCGCAACCGTAGACAACACCACGACACTGGAACCCAGCTTGTTGCGCAACTGGTCCATGGTGTCACGAAGCGTCTTGGGATCGACCCCATCCAGCCTTGCCGCCAGCACCTTTGCACCGTTAATGCTGATGGCACTGTTGAGCAAATCATCACCGGCAGAAGCGGCAAGCTTCATCTTCAGACGCTCAAGCTCCTTTTCAAGCTCGCGATTCCGGTCAGCCAGGGCACGGACCTTTTCGGCCACCTGCACGGCAGGTGCACGCACAAGAGCCGCCACTTCACCCAGTGCAGCTTCACCAGCCTTCACATAGGCCAGCGCACCGGCACCGGTTTTGGCCTCAAGGCGACGTACACCGGCAGCCACACCACCTTCACCGGTAATCTTGATGAGACCGATATCTCCGGTGCGCGACACGTGAGTGCCCCCACAAAGCTCGATAGAGAAGCCTGGCGTGCCCATGGACAGCACACGAACCAGGTTCCCGTATTTTTCCCCGAACAGTGCCATTGCACCTTTGGCTCGTGCCGTTTCAATATCAGTAACTTCGGTGGTCACTGCGTTGTTGCCCAACACCTCGGCATTCACCATTGCCTCAATTGCATCAAGCTGCTCTGCCTTGATCGCTTCAGGATGGGAAAAATCAAAACGCAGGTAGTCCGCACACACCAGTGAGCCCTTCTGCTGGACATGCGTGCCCAGAATCTTGCGCAGGGCTGCATGCAGCAAATGCGTTGCGGAGTGATTGCGTGCCGTGGCCTGGCGAAGATCGGCCCGCGCCTCTGCACCAACCTGCTCACCCACACTGATCGTGCCTCGCGTTACTACACCATGATGCAGATGTGCGCCGCCCACTTTGGTCGTGTCGCGCACCTCAAAACGATTACTGCCATGATCTATAAAACCGCTGTCGCCTGCCTGACCGCCCGACTCGGCATAGAACGGCGTTGCATCCAGCACCACCACTCCCTGCTCGCCTTCACTCAGGCTGTTGACCTTGTCGGCACCCTTGAAAATGGCAATTACACGCCCCTGCCCGACTGTCCCCTCATAACCGAGAAACCGGGTGTCGGCATCAACCTTGATCAGCGAGTTGTAGTCCAGATCAAAGCTGGACGCAGAACGTGAGCGCTCGCGCTGAGCCGTCATGGCTTTTTCAAAACCGGCCTCGTCAACGGTGAGATTACGCTCACGCGCAATATCCGCCGTAAGGTCCACCGGAAATCCATAGGTATCGTACAGCAGGAAAACTGTTTCACCCGGAATCTCGGTACCCGTGAAGCCCGCCAGATCCTGCTCGAGGATTTTAAGACCCTGTTCCAGCGTCTTGGCAAACTGCTCTTCCTCGGTTTTCAGTGTGCGCTCGATATGAGACTGCTGCGCTTTCAGCTCGGGGTAGGCTTCACCCATTTCCATCGCCAATGCAGCGACAATCCTGTGGAAAAACGGTCCGGTAGCACCCAGCTTGTTGCCATGACGGCAGGCACGACGAATGATGCGGCGCAGCACATAACCACGGCCTTCATTCGAGGGAACCACACCATCGGCAATCAGGAAGGAACAGGAGCGAATGTGATCGGCCACCACCTTGAGGGATGACTGGTTGTCATTCTGACAGCCAATCGCTGCAGCAGCTGCGTTGAGCAGGCTCTGAAACAGATCAATCTCGTAATTGGCATGCACATGCTGCATGACGGCAGAAATACGCTCAAGGCCCATGCCGGTATCCACCGAAGGAGCAGGCAGCGGATGCAGCACACCGTCAGCCGTGCGGTTGAACTGCATGAACACGTTGTTCCAGATTTCGATGTAACGATCACCGTCTTCGTCCGGCGAGCCCGGCGGGCCGCCGGCAACATCCGCACCGTGATCGTAGAAAATTTCCGTGCAGGGACCGCAAGGACCCGTATCACCCATCGCCCAGAAGTTGTCAGATGCGTACTGTGCGCCCTTGTTGTCACCGATGCGGATAATGCGCTCGGCAGGCACTCCAATTTCATCATTCCAGAGTGCGTAAGCTTCATCGTCGGTGGCATATACCGTCACCCAAAGCTTTTCCTGGGGAATGGCCAGCCACTTGGGCGATGTCAGAAACTCCCAGGCAAAGGCAATCGCATCGCGCTTGAAGTAATCACCAAAGCTGAAGTTGCCCAGCATTTCGAAAAAGGTGTGGTGACGTGCGGTATAGCCGACATTTTCGAGGTCATTGTGCTTGCCGCCGGCACGCACACATTTCTGCGAAGAAACAGCTCGTGTATAGGCGCGCTTGTCGAGTCCAAGGAAGCAATCCTTGAACTGGTTCATGCCGGCATTGGTGAACAGCAGGGTCGGGTCGTTCGCGGGAATAAGCGAACTGGAGGCAACGCGGGTATGCCCCTTTTCTTCAAAGAAGCGGAGAAAGGCTTCGCGGATGGCGGCGCTTTGCATTCAGAACTCCGGACTGTGCCCAATGGCGGATGGCAATCAAAGACCGGCGATTATATAGACTCAAGGGACTGATTCGTAGGGGAAAAAGCAGGGAAAACCGACCGACCTGAACGATGGCTAATCGTCCTCTGGCAACCGTCCTTTCAGGGCAGCACTGATCTCGCCACCCGCGAAGCCCCGATACTGCAGAAAGCGCAGCTGCCTGGCCCGCTCTTTGGGGGTGCTTGCCGGGGACTGGCCAAAGCGACGCTGACACACCTCCACGGCCCGCTCACGCCAGTCATAACCACTGGCCTCCAAAGCAATATGGGCGGCCTCCTTCTCGACACCCCGCTCCCGCAGAGCCATCTCGATAACGCGCGGCCCATAGCCTCGCTCAGCACGACTGCGTACAAACAGCTCGGAAAACCGCTCATCCGATTGCAGGTTGCGCACCTGAAGCTCGACAATAACTGCATCAATCAGGCTTGCATCTCCGCCCATTTCACGCAGTTTATCGCGTATCTCACCAGCCGAGTGCTCGCGCCGCGCCAGCATGGCAAGGGCACGTCCATGCAAGGCATCACGGGAGAGGGGCGCCTGAGCTCGCCCCTCTCCCGCACTCGCGCCTCGATCAGATGTCGGCTTCGTCGTAGACATCGGCGCCGAGATCTTCTTCCACTGGCGGCTTGATATCGCCAATCAGCTGGTCACGAATCTGCTTTTCGATGTCCTGCGCAATGGCCGGATTCTCTTCCAGGAACTTGCAGGCATTACCCTTGCCCTGACCTATCTTGCTGCCCTGATAGGCATACCAAGCGCCGGACTTGTCCACGAGCCCCAGCTTCACCCCCAGATCAACGACCTCGCCCAGCCGGTTGATGCCATGACCATAGAGAATCTGGAACTCGGCCTCCTTGAAGGGAGGGGCCACCTTGTTCTTGACCACTTTGACACGGGTTTCTGAACCGACAACCTCTTCGCCTTCCTTGACTGCTCCGGTACGACGGATATCCATACGTACGGAGGCATAGAACTTGAGGGCGTTACCACCGGTGGTGGTTTCGGGATTACCAAACATCACGCCGATCTTCATGCGGATCTGGTTGATGAAGATGACCAGTGTATTCGAGCGCTTGACGTTACCGGTGATCTTGCGCAGCGCTTGCGACATCAGTCGCGCCTGCAGACCCATGTGGGAATCACCCATTTCACCTTCGATTTCGGCACGTGGCGTCAGGGCGGCTACGGAGTCGACCACAATCACATCCACGGCACCGGAGCGCACCAGCATGTCCGTGATTTCCAGGGCCTGCTCGCCTGTATCCGGCTGCGATACCAGCAGATCCTCGACGTTCACACCCAGCTTGCCGGCATAGTTGGGGTCAAGGGCATGCTCGGCATCCACAAAGGCAGCCGTGCCACCAGCGCGCTGGCAGGCAGCAATGACCTGAAGGGTCAGCGTCGTCTTGCCGGAAGACTCCGGGCCATAGATTTCAACGATACGGCCACGCGGCAGGCCACCAATACCCAGCGCGATATCAAGACCAAGAGAACCAGTTGAAATGGACGGAATGGCACCCGATGCCGGTTGATCGCCAAGGCGCATGACGGAGCCTTTGCCAAACTGTTTTTCAATCTGGGAAAGGGCGGCGGAAAGGGCTTTTTGCTTGTTTGCGTCCATTATTGGATCCTCAATATTGTCTTAACGTTACGTGTCGGTTTCTTCATGAAAGTCATGCTGTCCATGCGTACAGTATCGTGTCACAGCTTTTTGTTGCTGGCAACACCCATTTGCCTGATCAATCCGGAAAGCGCCTTTTCAACCGTCTGCTGACGCACGGCCGTGCGATCGCCGGGAAAAAGACAACACTCGGCAATCACTCCCTGCGGACCCGCCCAGGCCAGCCAAACCGTTCCCACAGGCTTGTCCGGACTGCCGCCATCCGGGCCCGCCACTCCACTTACCGCCACCGCCCAGGTCACCCCGGCACGGACACGTGCGCCATCCGCCATGGCACGTACCACTGCCTCGCTGACAGCCCCCCCAGCCCTGAGAAGCTCCGGCGCAACCCCTAACTCAACGGCCTTGGCCTTGTTGGAGTAGGTCACCCAGCCGCGCTCGAACCAGCCCGAACTGCCGGCAATGCGCGTGACCGCTTCGGCAATGCCACCTCCAGTGCAGGACTCTGCGGTCGCCAGAGTTGCTGATGATGCCCTTGATAGCTGGCCAAGCTGATCGGCCAGCTCCGTGATCCTGTCTGTCATGCCTACTCTCCGAAAGCCGCCACCTTACCCACTCTGCCTCGTCGCAACCAGTGTGCAAACACCTATCAGGCTGTGCGATATGCACCCGACACTGGTTCCGGCCGGCCTCACTCCGTATCATCCCGCTTTCTCATGCCCGCCTGCGAAAACTGATGACGATGAGCACGGACAGCCTGAACGACCACACCCCCATGATGCAGCAGTACCTGCGCATCAAGGCCGAACACCCGAACGAGCTCATTTTTTATCGCATGGGCGATTTCTACGAGCTGTTTTTTGACGACGCCATCAAGGCGGCACGTCTGCTCGACATCACCCTGACGGCTCGCGGCAAGTCAGGTGGCAAACCGATTGCCATGGCCGGCGTCCCCTACCATGCAGCAGAGTCCTACCTCGG
>JBASJP010000334.1:0-6617 GCA_049655345.1 Moraxellaceae bacterium | reverse complement strand
GTCATGTACCGGTGGTGGTGGCGCCACACACCCTGGCCCTGCATGAAGCAGATCCTCGTTTTGCCATTGCTGGTTCTGGTACCCGCAAGAAATCTGCCTTCATGCTGGCGCAAGAGCTGCTCAATGCCAGCCCCGATCACTTGTGGGGCATTGCCTGCAACGGCAAAACCCTGCGCTTGCTGCGCGATGCGGCCACGCTCACCCGACCCAGCTTTCTCGAAATTGACCTGGCTGACCTGTTAGGTGGTACGCGTTATGCCGAGTTCGCCAATGTCTGGCGTTTGCTGCATGCCAGCCGAGCCGCCGGGGAGCCGGCCGAATGCATCTGGGAAAAGTGGCGCGTTGCAGGCAAGGAAGAGGGCACCCGCGTACGCGATGGTCTGCGCCTGGGCGTGACCGATGCCTTGCTGATATTGGGCGAAGGCTTTATTCAGCACCCGGCCAACGATGCCTTGCGCACCTCACTGCACAACGGCGAAATCACTAAAGATGCCTATTTTCAGCAACTGCTGCGCCTGATCTATCGGCTGATATTCCTATTCAGCGTCGAAGAACGTGGGCTGCTGCATCCCCGTACACCAGGGCAGGACGACAGCCCTGCCGCCCAGGCGGCTCGCCGCGCCTACGCCGAGGGCTATGCGGTAGGCCGTTTGCGCGAGCTTTGCCTCAAGCGCCGCGCCCGCAATCGTTTTGATGATCATTGGCAAGCCCTGCGCATCGTATTCAAGGGTCTGAGCGAAGGCGAACCACGCTTGGCCCTGCCGGCACTGGGCGGCCTGTTTGCCACCAGCCAATGCCCGGCGCTGGATGCTGCCAGCCTCGATAATGCCCATCTGCTGGTGGCGATGCAAAACCTGCGCTGGGCATCACATAAGGGCACTCTCGCACCGGTGGACTACCGCAATATGGGCCCGGAAGAGCTCGGCAGCGTGTACGAAAGCCTGTTGGAACTGGTGCCAGAAGTTGACCTGCCGGCGAGGAAATTTGGCTTTGTTGGTCTCACATCTGAGGGCAGTACTGCCGGTAACGCCCGCAAGCTCAGTGGTAGTTACTACACACCTGATTCACTGGTGCAGGAGCTGATTAAATCCGCGCTCGACCCTGTCATCGAGCAGCGCTTGGCCGCCCGACCCGATGAGCCTGTCGAGGCGCTACTCAGCATTCGTGTTATCGACCCGGCCAGCGGCAGTGGCCACTTTTTGCTGGCAGCCGCTCGCCGCTTGGCCGAAAAACTTGCGCATCTACGTGCAACTGATGGTGATCAAACCGAGCAGGACTTTCGCCACGCCTTGCGTGAGGTGGTCAGTCGCTGCATTTTCGGTGTTGACCGCAACCCCATGGCCATCGAACTGGCCCGCACTGCGCTGTGGCTGGAAGGCTTCGAAGAAGGCCGGCCGCTGGGCTTTCTTGATCATCATCTGCAAGTGGGTGATGCGCTGTTGGGTCTCACCGATCTCAAGGCGCTGGAGCTGGGTATTGCCAAGGATGCCTTTAAGCCGCTCTCTGGCGACGACAAGGAGGTCTGCAAACAGCTCGCGAAAACCAACGCCGCTGCCCTCAAGGATCTGGAGAAAAAGCGCAATGCCCGTGCTTTTGGCCAACTCGATGTGGCGAGCGCCACCAGCAGTGGTCTTACGCAATTACAGGCTATCGAATCACTACCGGAAAACAGTACGCAGGAAATTTCCGCCAAAGAGTCTGCGTACGACGCCTTTTTGAAGCAAGCCAAAACCAGTCGTCTGGCGCACGCCGCCGACCTGCTAGTAGGGGCGTTTTTGCTGCCAAAGAAAGAAGGAGCTGAAGCCACTATTCCGACCACTGCCACCCTCTACCTCACCCTGTTGGGAGAGGCCATGCCTGCCACTCAGCAAGGCGCTCTGGCAGCGGCTCAAGCCGCTTGCACGGAAGCCCGAGTGTTTCACTGGCCGCTGGCTTTTCCGCAGGTGTTTGCCAGCGGCGGGTTTGACTGTGTGCTGGGCAACCCCCCCTGGGAGCGCATCAAGCTGCAAGAGGAAGAATTCTTCGCTACCCGCCACCGCGATGTGGCTGAGGCCAAGAACAAGGCTGAACGCAGCCAGCGCATTCAGTGGCTGAGTGAGGGTATGCTGGCCAAGCACTTGTTTCCAACGCTCGATCACGCGGAGCAACTGTGCACCGCCGAACAGCGTCTTTATGCCGAGTTCCTCAGGGCCCGTCGCACCGCCGAGGCCGCCAGCATGTTTGCCCATGTAGATGGATCAGACGGTGGCCGCTACCCGCTGACCGGCGTGGGAGATGTAAACACCTATGCACTGTTTGCTGAAACGATCAGCCAGATAACCCATGCTGCTGGTCGCGCCGGGTTCATCGTGCCTACCGGTATTGCGACCGATGATGGCACCAAAGCCTACTTTTCGGATTTAACGCAGAATGGGAAACTTGTCAGTATTCAAGCATTTGAAAATGAAGAGTTTATATTTTCAGCGGTTCACCACTCTTTCCGGTTTTGTTTATTGACTCTCGGGAAAGCAGATGTCGCCGATTTCTTATTTTTTGCTCGACAGCCGCAACAAATTAATGATGATCGCCGACATTTTCAATTGACGCCGGATGAATTTTGCCTGATCAACCCTAATACGCTTACTTGCCCAGTGTTTCGAAGTAAGCAAGATGCGGAGCTGGCAAAGAAAATATATCGTCAGGCGCCTGTATTAATTGAAGAGGGGAATGTTGCGGGTAACCCTTGGTGCGTTACATTGATGACTATGTTGCATATGTCTAATGATAGCCATTTGTTTGAAGAGGTTGCTGGAGAAAATCTTTTGCCTCTGTACGAAGCAAAAATGATTCACCAGTTTGATCACCGCTGGTCAACTTACGCGTCAGGTGGTGAAAATCGAGATGTGACTATTGCCGAAAAGAATTTTTCGGATTTCACAGTCTTGCCTAGATACTGGGTAAGCAAAAAAGAAGTGGAGAAAAGGTTGCTTGAAAAGGGCTGGGGAAGAGGTTGGCTAATGGGTTGGCGAGACGTGACAAGCGCTCATGTCCTGCGAACGTCTATATTTTCAGTAATACCAATGGCTGCTGTCGGCAATAATATGCCACTCATGTTGTTTAATGGGACTATAACTGCGAAAAATATCGCTGCCTTGCTTGGAAATATGAACTCATTGGTCTTTGATTTTATTACGCGACATAAGGTGGGTGGGAATCATCTAAATTTCTTTATTTTTAAGCAGCTACCTGTTCTGTCCAAAGAAAGTTATTCAGAAGATGATTTTAATTATATCTCTGATAGAGTTATTAAGCTAACTTACACGGCTTACGACTTGGTGAATTGGGCTGAAGATTTGGGGTATACAGGTCCTCCGTTTTCATTTAATCCTAATGATCGTGCCATTTGGCGTGCCGAGCTTGATGCCTATTACGCTCGGCTCTATGGTCTTACCCGCGATGAACTGCGTTATATTCTCGATCCCACCGATGTGATGGGCGAAGGCTACCCATCTGAAACCTTTCGTGTGCTTAAAAACGTCGAGCTACGTGAATTTGGCGAATACCGCACTCAGCGTCTGGTGCTGGATGCTTGGGACAAGCTGGAACGCGGGGAACTGCACTGATGCTGACTCACCTTAAACTGCAAAACTTCAAGATCTGGCGCAGCACAGGCCCGGTCCGGCTGGCACCGATTACGCTGTTGCTTGGTACCAACTCGTCCGGCAAATCCAGCCTTATCCAGAGCCTGCTGTTGATTCGTCAGACGGTGAAGGGTGATGATCCTAATTTGGATCTGAATCTGGGTAATCCTGACGCCGATGATTCGGTCACCCTGGGTCAGTTCAAAGACTTGCTCTGTCGCCATGGCGCTGACAGTGAAAGCACCTCGGCAAATCAGGTGGGCATCGAGTTTCGCTGGAGTGAGAGCGGTGAAGCGGAAGGATCGACTGTCTTTTCGGCGCGCTACAACAAGGGCCCATCCGGCAGTGCCGAGTTGGAGTTCCTGCGCTTGGGTAAAGACGGGCAAGGCTTCAACGTGCAGCGTCGCAAGCCAGGTATTTACCGCCTGAGCCTGGCTACACAGGCCAAGTCGGTAGGGCAAAGTGCGGATTTTCGCCCGCAGCGTTCGTTTGCCTTTTCGGCATCCACACTGAACAAGTTGGGCGAGCAGGGTGAGGTGATCAGGCAGATTGGTCCGGCCTTGCTTGATGAGCTGGGCCGCATCATTTACCTCGGCCCCGTGCGCCGCATGGCACAGCGCGACTATGTGTGGACAGGGCGCATGCCTGCCCACATCGGTGACGACGGTGCCAAGGCAGTGGATGCACTGATCGCCAGCGGCGTGGCGCTTCAGTACGCACAAAAGCGCAAGCAGGTGCTGCCTCCCGAAGCGCAATTGTTCCAGCAAACGATTCACTGGCTTAAGACAATGAATCTGGCTGATGGTCTTTCCATCCGTAGCCTTGGTGGGTCTGCCCGCTATGAGTTGATGATTGAGAACGACGGTCAGGCCAGCAACCTCAAGGACGTAGGCGTGGGTGTCTCCCAGGTGATCCCCGTCATCGTCGCGGCGTTGTTTGCGCAGCCAGGGCATATCGTGATTGTCGAAGAGCCGGAAAGCCATCTGCACCCATTGGCGCAGAGCAAGCTGGCCGAGTTACTGGCGCAGGTGAGCAAGGATCGGAACGTCCAGTTCATCGTTGAGACCCACTCTGAGCATCTGTTCCGGCGCATGCAGACCCTGATCGCCAAGCAACAGCTAATGCCCAATGATGCGGTGATGTATTTTGTCGAGCGCGAGGGCAAAGTGGCGCGCCTGCGCCCGCTCGAGCTGGATGACTTTGGCCGTGTTAAAAACTGGCCAGAGGGCTTCTTTGGCGATGCGCTGGGGGAAACGCGCGAGCAAGCGCGTCTCATGTTTACGCGGCAGCAGGAGAGCAAGGCATGAGGGATCGCTATGTAGTCGATACCAACGTGCTTATTGCTGCTAGTGCTGCAGACCCGACACATTCTAGTGATATTGATGCAACCCCGGCTGATCCGGCACAGCGGATGCGGGTATGGCAATGGCTTGATGCATTTCAGGCAAGCCCATCCCGGATGGTATTGGACCTGGCTGGTGGCATTTTAGGCGAGTACAAGAAAAAGCTGGGCTTTAACGACTTTGGCATTCAGGTGGTAATGCACAAGTGGAGCACTGCTGCCGTTGATAACGTAGATGTTGTCTATGATGAGCACGGCCATGGCTTGTTGCACCCACCTTTGCTGGCAGTAATCCACGATGAGGCAGACAAGAAGATCGTCGCCGCCGCACTGGATGCTCATAGGCAGTACGGTGAGGGCTGTATTGCGTTTGCAGGGGACACCGATTGGCATGATTGGGAGGCTGATCTGCTGGCGAATAACGTGCTATTGGAGCCAATCATTGAAGATTGGTCACGGCAAAAGCATGCTGATAAGCAAGCTCGATGAATGAGGATCATGGCTTGACCGATTTCTTCCGCTTTCCTCACACGCCACACCTTGCCTGGCTGGGCGAAGGCGCCCCGCGCGATGACAAAGTCTTGTCGCCACATGAAGTGTCAGCACTGCTTGCGGGCAATGTGGTGGTCGAAGAAAAACTCGATGGTGCAAATGTGGGCTTGTCTCTTGCGCCGGATGGGAGCCTGCGCGCCCAGAACCGGGGGCAATATCTGGATGAGCCTCATGCCGGTCAGTTCGCCCGCGTGCCTGCTTGGCTGGCGCAACACGGCGACGCATTGCGCGCCGTGCTTAGGTCCAACTTCATTCTGTTCGGCGAGTGGTGTGCGGCACGTCACTCGCTGGACTATGCCGCATTGCCGGATTGGTTTTTGCTATTTGACGTATACGACCGTTCAGAAGGCCGCTTCTGGAGTACTCTGCGCCGCAATGCACTGGCAAGGGAGGCTGGTTTGATCACGGTGCCGCAGGTTCTGCATGGCAAGACTACGGTTGCTGCGCTAAAGCATCTTGTCGCTACCACCCCCAGCCATTACCGCCAAGGTGCTCTGGAGGGTGTGGTAATTCGCCGTGAATCCGCCGACTGGTGCGAAGCCCGTGCCAAGCTGGTCCGACCAGATTTCACCCAGGCCATCGATGCCCACTGGAGTAAGCGGAGGATTGAGTGGAACAGGGTTAAACATGAATAAGAAAGGGATGATTGGATGTCACTGTTTACCACGCTCACCAACGAACGCATCTGTCAGGAAATTGACGACGCGAAACGGTATGTTGTTTTGGCTGCTCCAGGTATCAGTGCACAGGTGGCAAGCGCATTGCAACAAGCCCACCAACGGCTAGGGGAGGGTGCGGTGACGGTCGTGCTGGATGTATCTGCCCGTGTAAACCGTCTGGGTTATGGTGAGCATGCGGCCGTTGAAATGCTGAATCAGGCGGGGGTTATGGTGCGCCAGCATCCTGGTTTGCGCATTGGAGCATTGATTTGTGATGAGGCTGGCTGGAGCTTCGCTTCTTCTCCTCGGTTGGTAGAGGCCGACCCAACCTCCGACAGTGACGCCTTCAATGCCATCGCGCTGACCTCGGCACAAGTAATGGTCTTGCGTACGGAGCTGCCTCCTGTAAGTCAGGCCGGCAGTCCTGTCATTGCACCTGAATAC
>JBASJP010000333.1:0-3835 GCA_049655345.1 Moraxellaceae bacterium | reverse complement strand
CAAGGCCGCCAAGAAGGCCGGCAGCATCGCCGCCGAAGGTGCCATCATTGTGGCCCAGGAAGGCAATACGGCCATCCTTCTGGAAGTGAACAGCCAGACTGACTTCGTGGCACGTGACGACAACTTTACTGCGTTCGCCAACAAGGTTGCCCGGATTGCACTCGCTGCCCGTGAAACGGATGTGGCCAAAATTGCCGGTCTGGACTTTGACGGCCAGACCGTTGAAGAGGCTCGTGTGGCTCTGGTCCAGAAGATCGGTGAAAACATCCAGGTGCGTCGTGCGCAACTGGTGGAAGGTGCCCTGCTGGCTACCTACATCCACGGTCTGAAGATCGGAGTGGTGGTGGCGCTGGAAGGTGGCAATGACGAGCTGGCCCGCGATGTTGCCATGCACATTGCTGCCGCCAAGCCCGAAGCCATTGCGCCGGAAGATGTGTCCCCGGCCCTGATTGCCAAGGAGCGTGAAATCGCTGCCGCCAAGGCTGCCGAATCCGGCAAGCCCGCCAACATCGTTGAAAAGATGGTGGATGGCTCCGTGAAGAAGTACCTGTCCGAAGTGTCCCTGGTTGAACAGGCCTTCGTGAAGGACCCCGAGACCAAGGTTGGCGCGCTGCTGGCCAAGTCCGGAGCCAAGGTTGTTCAGTTCGTTCGCCTGGAAGTGGGCGAGGGCATCGCGAAGAAGGAAGTCGACTTCGCGGCTGAAGTGGCCGAAGCCCAGGCTGCCGCTGCTACCAACAAGTAAGATACTGTTGGTGAAGGAAAAGGGCCCCGGAAGGGGCCTTTTTCTTGGGCAAGCACCCGCATCTTGCGGTAAGATTCCGCCACTTTTCGTACTGCCCTGAAGGCTGCTTTCAGGAAAATGACCGAGGACGCCATGGCCGATCGTAACCCCGCACACAAGCGTATCCTGCTCAAATTATCCGGTGAGGCACTGGCCGGCGATGCAGATGGTGGTATTGATTCCAGGGTTTTGTCCCGTCTGGCACTGGAGATTGGCCAGTTGGTCGGTATCGGTGTCCAGATCGGCATCGTGGTGGGTGGTGGCAACCTGTTCCGGGGAGCGTCCCTGCAGGCGGCCGGCCTGGACCGTGTTGCTGGCGATCACATGGGAATGCTGGCAACCGTGATGAACGGGATTGCCATGCGCGATGCCCTGGAGCGCAACAACATCAAGACCCGACTGATGTCGGCCATTCCCATGAGCGGGGTGGTGGATCATTACGACCGTCGTGCTGCCGTCCGTTATCTGCAAAGCGGTGATGTACTGATTTTTGTCGCAGGTACCGGTAATCCGTTTTTCACGACGGACACGGCAGCCTGCCTGCGTGGTATCGAGATCAATGCCGATCTCGTGCTCAAGGCCACCAAGGTGGACGGGGTCTACAATGCCGATCCGGTGAAAGATCCCACGGCCATCAAGTACGACTTCCTGACCTTCGACGAAGTCCTCGACAAGAAGCTGGGGGTGATGGATCTCACCGCCATCTGCCTGTGCCGCGATCACAGGATGCCGCTGCGCGTGTTCAACATGAACAAGGCCGGGGCACTACTCAATCTCATGGTTGGCGAGTCGGAAGGCACGCTGATCGAAAACGATCCGCGCTAAGGCGCGCTCGACTGCTGGAGACCTTCATGATCAACGATCTGAAAAAAGACGGCGAAGTCCGCATGAAAAAGACCCTGGAGTCCCTTGAGCAGGGGTTTTCCAAGGTGCGTACCGGTCGTGCCAGTCCTGCCATCCTCAAGGATGTGATGGTTCCGTATTACGGTGCTGATACCCCGTTGGCGCAGGTAGCCAACGTCGGCGTGGAAGATTCCCGTACGCTGATCGTGCAGCCCTATGAGCGCACCATGATTGGTGCGATCGACAAGGCCATTCGCATGGCGGACCTGGGCCTGAATCCGGTATCCGGTGACGTGATCCGTGTGCCGCTGCCGGCGCTGACCGAAGAAACCCGTCGCGACATGCAGAAAGTCGCGCGTGCCGAAGCGGAAAATGCCCGTGTTGCCCTCCGCAACATCCGTCGTGACATTCTGGCGGACATCAAGGAACTCCTGAAGGAAAAGGAAATCTCCGAAGATGAAGAGCGCAAGGGCAACGATGATGTACAGAAGCTGACTGACAAGTATGTGGGTGAAGTTGACCGCATGCTGGCGTCGAAGGAACAGGACCTGATGCAGGTCTGATGGGGACGCCAATCGTGATCGAGAGTGCGGCACCGGATATTGGCTCGGCAAGCGACAGTCAGCCAGAGCATGTTGCCATCATCATGGATGGCAATAACCGCTGGGCCAAAAAACGGGGATTGCCGGGTACTGAGGGGCATCGTGCAGGCGAGGTTGCTGTCCGTCGACTGGTGGAGCACGCCATTCGCTCAAACATCGGGGTGTTGACCCTCTTTGCCTTTTCCAGTGAGAACTGGCGTCGGCCAGAGCAGGAAGTGGCGGCCCTGATGTCACTGTTCCTGGAGGCGTTGACCCGGAAGGTGGCGGAGCTTCATGAGAATGGTATCCGGTTGCGCTTCATCGGTGATCTGGCTGGCTTCAGTCCTGCATTGCAGACGGCTATGGATGCAGCGGTCAGCCTTACAGCAAGCAATGTGCGCATGACACTGGTGATTGCCGTGAATTACGGTGGCCAGTGGGATATGGCTCATGCCGCTCGCTGCATGGCGGAGGCTGTTCAGGCTGGGCGCCTGTCTCTTGATGACATCACGCCACTGGAGATGGGGCGACATGTCCAGATGGCAGATTTGCCGCCAGTGGACTTGCTGATTCGTACCGGTGGTGAAATGCGCATTTCCAATTTTCTGCTGTGGCAGGCGGCGTATGCCGAGTTCCTGTTTACGGATGTGCTCTGGCCGGACTTTGATGCGGCAGAGCTGGATCATGCCTTGATGGCCTATGCCAGTCGGCAGCGCCGGTTTGGACGAACCTCGGAGCAGGTTGAGGCATCTCGTCATGACAAGTGAGCTCAGGCAGAGAATCATTACGGCACTTCTGCTGCTGCCGGTTGTTGTCTGGTGCGTGTTTCTGGCTCCGGATGCAACGGCATTTGCCTCGTTTGCCGGTGCAATCGTGATTGTGGGTGCATGGGAGTGGACTCGCCTGATGGGTTGGATGTCGGTCGCGCCCCGTGTGCTTTATGTGGTGTTGCTGGCTCTTTTGCTGGTCTCCATGAGACTGCCTGAGTTGGCCGGCTTTGAGCCCGTTCTCTACATGCTGAGTGCCGGTTTCTGGCTGCTGGCGCTGCGGCTGGTTACCGGTTATCCGGATAATGCCTCTCTGTGGGCGCGTGCCTGGCTGCTGGCGCCCGTTGGTCTGGTCCTGTTGCTGCCTGCCTGGCTGGGCCTGACCAGTCTGCATGCGGTCTCGCCCTGGTGGCTGATGTTTCTGTTCCTGCTGGTCTGGGGAGCGGATACCGGGGCATATTTTGCCGGTCGTGCCCTTGGCAAGAACAAGCTCGCTCCGGCAGTCAGTCCGGGAAAGACCATCGAAGGAATGGTGGGGGGGCTGGCGCTGGCCCTCGCGATTGCACTGGCGGTTGCCATCTGGCGTGACCTTTCAGGTATCCGGCTGATGGCGTTCATGGGCCTGTGCCTGCTGACATCACTGGCGTCAGTGCTGGGTGATCTTTTCGAGTCCATGACCAAGCGGCATGCCGGCATCAAGGACTCCGGCAATATTTTTCCGGGGCATGGTGGTGCGCTGGACCGTATCGATAGCCTTACTGCAGCGGCTCCGGTATTTGCGTTGGGCTGGTGGCTGGCGGGCGGGTTCTGATGACTGTGCAGCGAATCACCTTGCTGGGGGCGACCGGCTCCATCGGGGCGAG
>JBASJP010000332.1:0-2298 GCA_049655345.1 Moraxellaceae bacterium | reverse complement strand
TGGCTGATATCCTGGAATGCACCCTGACGAAGGGCGGTGGTGAGATTGTATTCCTCACTCTGATGATGCGGCACATGTCCGGCCCAGAGGATGTTCAGCTCATGTGACCAGCGATGCGCCCAGTAGTACACAAAATCCAGCAGCAGAAAGAACACTGCCCAGGTCACCCAGCTATCCGACGACCACTGCCACACGCCATGAGATGAAACCAGCGCAAACAACACCAGCAAACCCGCCTTGGCAAAAAGCTCGATAGTGACTGTGAATATTCCGCAACCGATACTGGTCAGGCTATCCGAGAATTCGTAGACATTGCTGCCCTGACGACTCCACCAGTACTCCATGAAAATTAGCAGAAAGAAAACCGGAACAGTTTTACCTTGGGCCTGGCGCCTGCAGGGACATCAATCCCTTGTTAAAGCTGTCACGTAGCCTCCGGCCATCTTCGTTACGGGAAAAGCATACATAAAGCTTGTGCACAATCAGCACCTTCTGATTGAGCTGCATCCTGTAAGCTTCTGCCTTCAATCGTGGACTCCTGCTCATCAGGTAAGCATAGACGTTGCGATCAATTATGACCGCATCCACTTTTCCATTGAGCAAATTCCACAGATTTCCTTCATCGTCTGCAGATTCAACCGTCCGGATTTTTCCCTCACTGACCAGTCGATCAAATATGGGGGCATTTACATACGTTTTTACGGTTCCAACACGATAGCCAACAAGATCCTGTACTTTGCTCCAGTGCAATGGTCGTGCCCGTAACTCTGCAAGCCCAAGCGGACTCTCGCCAATCACATTTGAGTAGTGGCATCCCTTGGCCCGCTCCGGGGAATAATAATCAGGAAAGCGGCCCCCGTAATCCTTGTTGGTCGTCATTAACGGGCGCACACGGTTCCAGCCAAAAAAGCCGATGCGCACATCCATTCCCTCTGACGCCAATGCCTGGCGCACAACTGCCGTGACACTCCCACCCTGCGGCTCACGCACACCGGTATACGGTGGCCACTCCCCCGTTATCAATACTTCCGTGCGCGCAAACCCTGAGGCTGGCAACAGCAAGCAGCTGACCAAGATGGCCCGATGAAAAAAATGTGACAACCATCCTGGCATGACCACGCCTCCCGGGGCTATTCACATTCGACTCTACACAGTCTGGGTCAGGCTGAGTAGCACGTTCACACCATAAAAAAACCCGCCGGGCAGGCGGGTTTTTTATGTCTGGTGTCATGCCTTCACAGGAATCTTGCCGATCTTCGCTTGCCAGATTTTCGGGGCGGTATCGTGTACCGATTCGCCCTTCACATCAACCGCCACGGAAACCGGCATATCCTCCACGACAAACTCGTAGATCGCCTCCATGCCCAGATCCTCGAATGCCACCACACGTGCCTTGCGGATAGCCTTGGACACGAGATAAGCCGCACCACCTACCGCCATGAGGTACACGGCCTGGTGCTTCTTGATGGCCTCAATGGCAACCGGACCACGCTCGGACTTGCCGATCATGCCCAGCAGGCCGGTCTTTTCCAGTACCACCTCGGTGAACTTGTCCATACGGGTGGCCGTGGTCGGGCCGGCAGGTCCCACCACTTCATCACGCACGGGATCAACCGGGCCGACGTAGTAAATGAACTTGCCCTTCAGGTCGACGGGCAGGGACTCACCGCGGGCAAACATTTCCGTCATGCGCTTGTGGGCGGCATCACGACCGGTGTACATGGTGCCGGACAACAACAGGGTTTCGCCCGTCTTCCAGCTGTTGATCTCTTCCTGGGTGATGGTGTCGAGATTTACGCGGCGCGACTTGCTCGAATCAAAGGTGATTTTCGGCCAGTCCTCCAGCTTTGGTACTTCCAGCTCGGCAGGGCCGGTGCCATCCAGCTCGAAATGTACATGACGCGTGGCAGCACAGTTGGGAATCATGGCGACCGGCAGCGAAGCGGCATGAGTCGGATAATCCAGAATCTTGATGTCGACAACGGTAGTCAGGCCACCCAGACCCTGGGCACCGATGCCGAGCGCATTCACCTTCTCATAGAGTTCGACACGCAGCTCTTCAATGCGGTTCTGCGGACCACGGGCCAGCAGCTCGTGCATGTCGACCGGGTCCATCAGGGACTCCTTGGCCAGCAGTGCCGCTTTTTCCGCCGTACCACCGATCCCGATACCAAGCATGCCGGGCGGGCACCAGCCGGCGCCCATGGTTGGCACCGTCTTCAATACCCAGTCCACGATGGAATCGGACGGATTGAGCATGACCATCTTGGACTTGTTCTCGGAACCACCGCCCTTGGC
>JBASJP010000331.1:0-8849 GCA_049655345.1 Moraxellaceae bacterium | reverse complement strand
AGATGGCGACCTGTCAGCCAACAATGGCGGCTGGCAATGGTCCGCCTCAACCGGAAATGATGCAGCCCCCTACTTTCGTATTTTCAATCCGGTACTACAAAGCGAACGCTTCGATCCCAAAGGCAACTTTATCCGCGAATATGTGCCTGAACTTCGTAATATCCGGGACAAGTCGATTCACCAGCCTAAGCTCTCCCTGCTTTCCTCCTATCCCGAACCAATGGTAGACCGGCGCATGGTAAAGGATCGCGTGCTCTCCCACTTCAGGAACCTGCCGTCAGCCGCTCCTTGAGCACTGAATAGAAGCCATAAAAAAACCGCCGGAAACTGGCGGTTTTTCATGCATCTGACCGGCCTATGCCGAGTAAAGCTCACGGAACAATGCCGTGTACTCTTCCGTCAGTTTGTGCTTTGGTGACAAATGCACTAGCGGCAATGATTTTTCATGCGACTCTTTCATGATGACAGACGACGAAAGGTGCGACTGGAATATAGGCAGGCCTTCCGAGCGAAGCTCCTCTACCAGCTTGACAGGCAGACTTGCACGCGGCTGAAACTGGTTGACAATAATCCCCTCCACCTCCAGATCATCATTATGATCTGCCTTTGCCTCACCCACATTTTCCAGCAGGGTATAGAGCGCACGCCGGGAGAAGGCATCACAGTCAAACGGAATGAGGCAACGCTGGGCGGCAATCAGGGCCGAAAGCGTATAGAAGTTGAAGGCTGGCGGCGTATCAATATAGATGGCGTCGTAGGTATTGCTCAACTCCTTCAATGACGAGGCCAGCTTGAATATCTTGTGCTTGCTCTCCAGCATATGCTCGATTTCGCCGAGCTCTGGATTGGAGGGAATCACATGCAGATTATCAAAAGGCGTCCTGTGCACATACTCGGAGAGCGGCTTTTCCTTGAGCTTGAACTGGAGTATCTGGGCAAAAAACTGGCCGATATTCGGCGTAAGCTCGGGCTTGTCGCGGGAGAACTCGGCGACCTCACCCAGCAGGTACTGGGTCGCATTACACTGGGGATCAAGATCCACGACCAGCGTCTTAAGTCCCTGACTGGCACTGATGGCGGCCAGATTCACGGTGATGCTGGATTTGCCCACCCCACCCTTCTGATTGAAGATGACACGACGCATCCGGTAACTCCCTTGTTAACACCCTGCACTGGTCGCGGATTGTAACGACAAGCGCTGACGGCGTGAACGATTATTCGCCACCATCCAGAACAAAGCGTCCAGAACAAGGCGTCCGGAACGAGGCATCCAGAACAGAGGCTTAGTGAAAAAACCAGTACGCCACGACGATGGCCACGATCACCGCCACCAGATCGGCAAACAGTCCACAAGCCAGCGCATGACGCTCCTTACGGATGCCCACCGAGCCAAAGTATACCGCCAGCACATACAACGTGGTTTCCGATGACCCCTGGATAATGGCTGCCACACGCGCGGGAAAGGAATCCACCCCGTACGTCTGGATGGTCTCGATCATCATCGCGCGGGCCCCGGAACCCGACAGCGACTTCATGATGGCCGTCGGCAAGGCCGGTACAAAATCCGTATTGGCCCCCATCCAGGCAAACAAGGTAGCCACACCATTGAGCACGACATCCATGGCGCCACTGGCACGGAAGACCGCCACCGCAACCAGCATCGCCACCAGGAACGGGATCAGGCCGATGGCAACCTCAAAGCCCTGCTTGGCCCCTGTGATGAAGGCGTCATAGACATCGATGCCCTTGCGCCAGCCCGCCAGCAGAAACACCACGATGATTGTCAGCAGCAGCAGGTTACCGACAAAGGCAGACCTCACGCCCAGCAACTCCGGCGGAGCACTGATGACCGATGCCACCACCAGGCCCATCAGGGCGGCCAGCCCGGCCGCATAGGCCATTACCACTCGATCCAGCAACTTCAGCTTCTGGATCCAGGCCACCATCAGCAAACCCGCCACCGTGCCTACGGTCGTGGTAATGAGAATCGGGATGAACACACTGGCAGGATTGGCTGCCCCAAACTGGGCACGGTAGAGGAATACCGTCACGGGGATGAGCGTCACCGACGCCGTGTTCAGCACCAGAAACAGAATCTGGGCATTGGTGGCCGTATCAGGCGTTGGATTAAGGGTTTGCAAATCCTTCATCGCCTTGAGCCCCAGCGGTGTCGCCGCGTTATCCAGCCCCAGCATGTTGGCGGCCAGATTCATGGTGACCGAACCAGTAGCAGGATGGCCTGCAGGAACCTCCGGCATCAGGCGACGAAACAAGGGGGCGAGCATCCAGGCCATCTTTTCGATCAGACCGGCCTTCTCGGCAATCTGGAAAAGCCCCAGCCAGAAGCACAGCAAGCCGGTCAGGCCAAGAGCAATCTCGACCGAGGTCTTTGCCGCCTTGAAGCTGGCATCCACGGCCCCCGCCACCACTTCCGGCTGCCCTCCGATCGTCGCCTGATAGAGACAGGCCAGAAAGGCGATCAGAAAGAATCCCAGCCAGATACGGTTCAGCATGTGCCATCCCTGCAATGAGCACTCACAAAGTAAGCCTCAAGTGGTCATAAAAACGGTGCAAAGCCCCGAAGTCGCCAAGTGAAACGGAATACGGACGACGGCTCAAGGGGCAATCCCCGGACTGGCTGTTTTTCATACATGCTCAGGTAAATTCGAGAATAAAAGCTATCCACATTTTCTGTGGATAAGTTTGTGTACAGAGTTGGCCGGCACGCTGCCAAGTCGCGCCACTTGTGGCTCTGCAACACTTTGGCGATTTTTTCGTCATGAAAGCAAAATCTAATAAAATCCAATAAAATCAGTAGCTTAATTTTTGTACACCGGCCTTTTACGGGATTTTGTCAGACATGTCACGCAATCGACATGATCAAAACCAAACTTGTCCGACAAAGTGTATAACCTCAAGACAAAACACACTTGGAGTGAATACCTGCACAAACTTAAAGTAAGTTCTCAAGACTACCTGCGAAACCCCTTTAACTTCGTTTTCTGTAAAAAGTGACTGGTCATCCGTCATACAGAATGACTGGCTGACAATCCCGCTCTCCCCTCCCCCGAGGGTGCGGATAAAAACCTGGACTGGTTTACTCCGTCAGTCCGAGACTCACCCGGTACTCGGTCATGCTATTCCTGCTGATGGACGCCCATGACATCACGACCAGTACCCTGACCAGCATGTTCTATGTCTTGGGTAAACACCTGGAAAGGCAGGAGCAGCTGCGCCAGAAAAGCCTGAGTTTCGGCAAACCCAGGCTTGAATATGAATGCCTGGAAAAAATAGAGTCCCTGGGATGGCAATGAACGAGGTCTTGCGCCTCTTGCCCATAAGTAACCAGGGTGATACGCCTGCTGGGTGCCGGCCGCCACATACCAGGCCCCGCCGGTCATGATAAATTTCACAACCAACATCACATTTAGCATCTAATATGTTGTTTTAAAACATATTTGCTTTAATATTGCCTTGATCACTACGAATTCACTGCCCTTGGCAGAGGGTTACATAGTTGGCAGAATCCCGGAATACAATAACCATAATGGCCTTCATGACGCGCTCATTTGCACTTGCAAGCCTGCTTCTGCTCACGATGCTTCCCGCGTCCGTGACGGCAGGCAACGTCTACAAGTTCACTGACGCGGATGGCAATGTACTCTTTACCAACGTCGTCAACTCCCGCAAGAAGCCATCTGGTGACGGGTTCAAACAATATACCAGGCTGCAGAAAGTCACCTGGTTCAAGGACACCAACGTCCATAAATACAGTAACTGGGGCGACAACGAATTTGCTGTACGCCCCAGCTTCAGCAAGAACCGTAATGCTTTTGACGACATCATCAAACAGTCTGCCCTGGCACTGAATGTTGACCATGGACTGGTCAAGGCCATCATTCATACCGAGTCTGGCTTCAACCCGCGAGCCCGGTCAAAACCTGGCGCTCAGGGCCTGATGCAACTGATGCCTGCCACCGCCGCCATGTATGACGTCATGGATGCCTACGATCCGGCGGAGAACATCCGGGCCGGCACACGTCATATCAAGTACCTGATCAATCGCTACAACAATAATCTGGAGCTGGCACTGGCTGCCTACAACGCTGGCGAAGGCAACGTGAAGAAATATGGCGGCATTCCGCCCTTTGCTGAAACCCAGGACTATGTAAAGCGGGTCATGAGCCGCTACCGCAACCTTTACGCTGGCACCGCCATCGCCTCGGCCACCCCTGCACGGCGCTGATCAACCGTCAGTCGGGCAACTCCACACCCACCGCATTACCATCGTAAACAAGCTCATATATTGTCACGCCCGGCTGCGCCGGGTGCTGGATACAGCGGCCATCCCTCGCCAGGTCAAACTCCATCGCATGGTATGCACAACGCAACCTCGTCCCTGACATCGTCCCGGTATGCAAGGGAAAGCCCTTGTGAGGGCACATGTTTCTCAGCAGGTAACGCTGGCCACTCTCCTGGATCAGCAAAAGCTGGATACCCGCAAGCCGGAATACCTGACGATAGCCATCGTGCAAATGCACTAGCTTTTCCAGGGCATGAAAGGCCATGCTCATGATCCTCCAGAGATACCGTTTACCAGTTTTCAGGCAATAAAAAAGGCGGGATTAGCCGCCTTTTTTATTAACACAAAACAGATTACTTGCCGTGGTTTTCCGCAAGGAAAAACCAGGTATCCAGCACGGAATCAGGGTTCAGCGACACCGTGTCGATACCCTCTTCCATCAGCCACTTGGCCAGATCCGGATGATCCGAAGGACCCTGGCCGCAGATGCCAATGTACTTGCCCGCTTTCTTGCATGCCTGGATGGCGCGCGAGAGCAGGAACTTCACCGCCGGATCACGCTCATCAAACAGGTGCGAGACGATACCGGAGTCACGATCCAGCCCCAGCGTCAGCTGTGTCAGGTCGTTGGAGCCGATGGAGAACCCATCGAAGTGTTCCAGGAAGTCTTCGGCCAGCAGCGCATTGGTTGGCAGCTCGCACATCATGATGACGCGCAGACCATTGTCACCACGCTTCAAACCCTTCTCGGCCAGCAGTTCCAGCACACGCTTGGCTTCACCCGTCGTACGCACGAAGGGAATCATCACTTCGACGTTGGTCAGACCCATCTCGTTGCGTACCTTCTTCAGCGCACGCACTTCCAGATCAAAGCAGTCACGGAAGTTGTCGGAGATGTAGCGGCTGGCGCCACGGAAGCCCAGCATCGGGTTCTCTTCTTCCGGCTCGTACAGCTTGCCACCGATCAGGTTAGCGTACTCGTTGGACTTGAAGTCCGACATGCGCACGATGACCTTCTTCGGATAGAAAGCAGCGGCCAGAGTGGCAATGCCTTCCACCAGCTTTTCCACATAGAAGTCGACAGGAGTAGCGTAGCCCGAGCAACGCAGATCCACGGACTGCTTGATGTCGCGTGGCAGGTTGTCGTAGTTCAGCAGCGCCTTCGGGTGCACACCAATCATGCGATTGATGATGAACTCCAGACGGGCCAGACCAATGCCCTCGTTCGGCAACTGGGCAAAGTCAAATGCACGATCCGGGTTACCCACGTTCATCATGATCTTGAACGGCAGCTTCGGCATGGACTCAATCGAGTTCTTCTGGATTTCGAAGTCCAGCAGGTTTTCATAGATGAAACCGGTGTCGCCTTCGGCACAGGACACTGTCACTTCCATGCCGTCCTTCAGCACTTCGGTAGCATTGCCACAGCCAACGATGGCCGGTACACCCAGCTCACGGGCAATAATGGCGGCATGGCAGGTACGACCACCACGATTGGTCACAATGGCGCTGGCGCGCTTCATCACCGGCTCCCAATCAGGATCGGTCATGTCAGAGACAAGCACGTCACCCGGCTGCACCTTGTCCATTTCCTTGATGGAGTGCACCACCCGCACCACACCGGAACCGATACGCTGACCGATGGAGCGACCTTCGCAGATCACCTTGCCCTTCTGCTTGAGCAGATAACGCTCCATGGTGCCGACGCTCTGGCGGCTCTTTACGGTTTCTGGGCGGGCCTGCACGATAAAGATCTTGCCATCGTCACCATCTTTCGCCCACTCGATATCCATCGGCGAGCCATAGTGCTTTTCAATGATGAGGGCCTGCTTGGAGAGCTCGGTGATTTCGGCATCGGTGATGGAGAAACGGGCACGTTCTGACTTGTCCACATCCACAATCACAGTGGACTTGCCAGCACTAAAATCGCTGCCATAAATCATTTTCTGGGCCTTGGAACCCAGATTGCGACGCAGAATGGCCGGACGACCAGCCTCCAGCGTCACCTTGTGTACATAGAACTCATCCGGGTTGACGGCGCCCTGCACCACCATTTCACCCAGACCGTAAGAAGACGTAATAAATACGGCATCACGGAAGCCGGATTCGGTATCCAGCGTGAACATCACACCGGATGCACCCGTTTCGGAGCGCACCATGCGCTGAATCCCCGCGGAGAGAGCCACCAGCTTGTGTTCAAAGCCCTGGTGCTCACGGTAAGCAATCGCGCGGTCATTGAAGAGGGAGGCAAACACTTCACGAATGGCGATCAGCACATTGTCGATGCCACGAATGTTCAGGAAGGTTTCCTGCTGGCCGGCAAACGATGCATCCGGCAAGTCTTCGGCAGTAGCGGAGGAGCGCACCGCCACGGCCATGTTGTCGTTGCCATCGGCCATCCTGACAAAGGCTTCGCGCACTTCCTTTTCAAAGGATGGCAGCAGCGGTGTATCAATGATCCACTGGCGGATCTGCTTGCCGGCAGCAGCCAACGCAATCACGTCGTCTACGTTCAGGGTCGCCAGCGTGTCATGGATACGCTTGTTGAGCCCGGACTGCTCCAGGAAATCGCGGTAGGCCTGTGCGGTTGTAGCGAAACCACCGGGAACGGAAACACCGGCATGGGCAAGATTGCTGATCATCTCACCGAGGGAGGCATTCTTGCCGCCTACTGTTTCGACATCATGCTTGCCAAGCTTTTCAAACCAAATGACTGACGATTCCAAGGCAGAACTCCCTAGCGGTATCTGAATCTGTGTGAAGGCCGTGGTTGACGACCACAAGCGCCTGATAAGAAAGCAGTTTTTGATATAGACCGCTATTCACGCCAGGCGTTTGGACATACACTCGGGGGCAGCCTCAGGCCCTGTTCACTGCCGTTCGACCCCGGTCCGAGGCTCGGAATTGTACTCAACTCCGGCGTAAAATGCTTGCCGTAAAATGGCAGAATTTGTCTTCTGAACCAAGACGTTGGCCGTAGAGCCTGCCCGGATTGTTCCCCGTTTGTCCACCCGCCCCGCTGGCGGGTCAGTAACGACAGGAAGCCCACATGAAACGCAGCGTTTTTTTTGTCTCCGACGGTACCGGCATCACGGCCGAAACACTGGGCCGCAGCCTGCTGGCCCAGTTTGACACGATTCAGTTTGATGAGTCGGCCATCCCCTATGTGGACACCGAAGACAAGGCCAGAAGCCTGGTTCAACAGATCAACAAGGTGGCAGAAGACGATGGCGTCCGGCCCATCATCATCGACACCATCGTTAATCGTCAGGTTCGCGACATCATCGCCACCGCCAACGCCTTCATGCTAGACGTCTTTGAAACATACCTGGGCAAATTGGGAGGTGAGCTAAGCGCCTCCCCGACAAGTGTAGTCGGCAAGACGCACTCCATCATCAACAACGAAGCCTATGGCGTGCGCATAGATGCCGTCCACTTTGCCCTGGACAACGATGATGGTGCCCGTACACGTCACTATGACAAGGCCGACATCATACTGACTGGCGTATCCCGTTCCGGGAAAACCCCAACATCCCTTTATATGGCACTGCAGTTTGGCGTACACGTCGGGAATTACCCGCTGACAGAAGATGACTTTGATGACCTGCGACTTCCCGGCGCGCTCAAAGAGCACAAACGCAAGCTATTTGGCCTGACCATTGACCCCGAGCGACTGTGCGCCATACGCAACGAGCGTAAAGCCAACAGTCGTTACGCATCAATGCAGCAGTGCGAAATCGAAATCCGCGCCGCGGAAGCCTTGTTCAACAAGGAAGGGATTCCCTATGTAAACACCACCCACCTGTCTATTGAGGAAATCTCAACAAGGATTCTGGCACAGGCGGGAATCAAGAGAAGACTGGTATAGCTTGATGGCCGGGGCTACAGCCCCCGCCTGCCCGGAATGATGCATGGCTCAGGGCTTTTCGTGGCTGACCTTGTCAAGGGTACGGGCGAGACGATCCCCATAAAGCTGGGCCACCGAGTTCTCAATGGCACGATGTGCTTCTGCCAGAATTACGGTGTCGACCATGCCGCGCAGTTTGTTGATGAGATCGGCGATACGAGGCATATCTGCAGCGGGAGGAATGCTGGTGCCATACGTATCAACTGCTTTCGCCAGTCGCCACAAAACGTCATCGGCAGTGCGTTGCATATTGGTGCGAAGATGCTCGGCCACATCCAGCAGGTCAGGCAAACGAATTCCCGACCGAACCAGCTCCGCCGCCGCCTCTAGAAGATGGATATTACCTGCACGGTAACGTGCGCCATCAGGTGTCAGGAAGCCAAGATCAATGGCTCGGGCCAATAACGTACGCGGAACACTCTTCAGGCTAAACATTTTCAACAGTTGTGCCTGAGTCACTGTTGCCGGCGAACTGGATGCCAGCGGTTGAGTGATGGCGGCGTCAAGACCGATCAAGTCCCGTACATTACGCCCGCTCTCGGCCGCTCCAATCAGCTCCTGAATACTGTTCAGGCTGTAACCCCGTTCCTGGAGACGCAGTACCATGCGAAGCCGGTAAAGATGATGCGCGCCATAAAC